>JABEVL010000103.1 GCA_013043995.1 Spirochaetales bacterium
CAAAAAAGCTTGCACCCCTTCAAGGGTCAAATGCCCGGGGTAGAACGGGGATCGAACCAGTGTCTGAATGATTCTTTTGGCGAGGTGGAAAACTCCAAGGCTGTGGTTGGCCCGTGAATGGGTTGCTCCCGGATAAACTTGAACAGCTAGACCCAGTTGGCGCAAGCGGGCCAGACGGACAAAGGGTGCCGAATGCAGGGCTCGTTCTAAAGCCGGAGTGAGGTAAATGTGTTTCCACAGGGGGTCGCGTACGGGACGAATAAAATCATTGTCCAAGTGATAAAGTATCGAATTTGTTGTATTCACGTGTTGAGTTTATGAGCTTCTGGACGGACTGTCCAGACTTCTGTAATGTGGTGAGGTGCGCGGATTTCCCTGGATTCTGATTGTAACTGCCAGTCTCATGAGTTGCTCGCCTGCTCCGCCCAAAACAACCGCGTCCGTTCCTGCAAAAACCGGATTGTTGACCCAGAGGAACGGAATCCCTCCTGCGGCCTTACCCCTTGTAAAACCTCCTCTGCCACCCAAGGCTACAGTTCCTGTTTTTGACGCCAGCATGCTGAGAGGGAAAGAGTTTCTCCTGCAAGTTCGAACTCCCGAACCCGGGCCTTCAGAGAGTTATGAAGACCTCGGACCCCTTGCTGGAAATTCTCAGAAATCCGATGTACGTGCAGCCGAAAGCTTTCTTCAGTCCCTCGTTGAGAAAAAAATTGCAAAAGCACAAATCCTTGCTTCCTGGCGGGAATATCTGAGCAATGTCCTTAGCAGCAGCCTAAAAGCTGCGGGCAAACTGACAGGATGGCGGCTTGGGGCTTGGATGCCGGGTTCTGACGAAACGACAAAAATCGCCCCCTTTCTCCTTTTGGGCAAGGGGGAAGCTCACGGAATAATTTACCTCGTCAAAACTTCATTTGGTTGGAGGGTTTCTGACGTTCAAGGCGACCTAAGCCAGGCAGAAAAACAGGCACCCCAACAAAAGTTTGACCCGGTTCATCCCCTTCCGTTCGATCCTTTGCAGACTTTTTAGTTGCAGAATTCTTGATTTTTACGTGAAGACGAGGTCTTTAGGAACCGATGTCCACGCCAACCCTGCGGAGTGGAAAGGTTTTTCCAACGGCCACAGCGTTCCTTGCCGTGTTGTAAACAACTCCGTCGTTCCAATACTCAATCGCGGCAAACATGGCATTACCACCATCGTGCTCATCACTGCGCTGGGTACGGTAGGAAACAAAGTTGCCCAGCTCATCAAAATTCTGTTCTTGGAAAAGCTGCACGCGTTTGCGGTTAAAGGCGTTCCATTCTTCGATTCCCTGGAAACCCTCACCCTCGTCCTGAACGATCAAATGAGCGTGGGACGTTGAGAATGAGTACCAAATCCTGATCTTTTTATCAGGATTGTTGCGATTCCCATGTTTAACAGCATTTTTGATGATTTCGCTTATTTGTTGTTCCAAAAGGTTAATTTCTTTGATCTCAGGGGGGGCTTTCTGAACAATAAGAAGCGTAAAATACCTGATTTGCCTAAAATCACTGGGGAATTCCTTACTGAACATTCCCGTCTTATCAAAAAGAGGATGGTTTTCGTTGATCAGAATTTCTTTTATAGGCTCTTGAGACATGACGGGGCTCCTTACTTATACTGTCGTAATTTTTTGAATGGCTTCGTCGACGGTTCCGGCGATAGGAAAATAGCCCATGAGTTTTGTCAGTTCGATAACTTTTTTTACAGAACCATGAATGTTGCAAATGATCAGCTTGAGGTTCATCTTCTTGATCGTTGAACAGATGTAGATCAAGGCTCCAATCCCCGAAGAATCAATGTAATCAACATTTTCCATGTTGATCACGAACTGTTCGACCTTTTTCTCAAGCATTTTCATCACAAGTTCTTTGAGCTTGTAGGAGTTATAAAGATCCATTTCACCGTTGACGTCGATGATGTAGGTTTCCGAGTGCTTTCTGATCTTTAAATCCATCGTCTACCCCTTTTCAATGTTCTACCCTCATCAGAACGAAAGTTTGGTCGTCGTGTTGCTTGGCCTTACCAACAAACCGGTCCACATCGGCAATGATCAGTTTTTTTAACTTTTCGGGTGGTTCACCAGAATGTTCTTGAATAACCTTCTGCAAGGATTCAAGTGTATACTGGTTTCCCCTTTCATCCATCGCCTCAATGATACCGTCAGTGTAAAGTATCAAAATATCCCCTATGTTCAGGGTGGTATTAATCTGAGTATAGCGTGTTTTCCTTTCCAGTCCAATAGGAATTCCTTCAGTGTCAAAACTCTCAAAAGTTTGACTTTCCGCCCTAAAAACCAGAAGGGGGTGGTGCGCCGCGTTGGAGTATTCGAGTCGATGACTGGAAAAATCGTAGGTCAGCATAGCTACAGTCGCAAATCTGTCAAGGCTGATTCGGCCCGCAATCCCCCAATTGACAATGTCCAGAATCCTGCTGACGGTCATCGTAGGCTGATGAGCCACCAAGTGAATGATCGTCCGAATCATGACCATGACCAAGCTGGCGGGGACACCCTTTCCAGCTACGTCACAAACCGTCAACAAAACCTGACCCTTACGGATATTGATGATGTCGTAATAATCGCCTGACACCCCTTTTGCTGGGAGCGAGTAGGCGGCCAATGAAATACTTGCGATTTGGGGAACATGCGAGGGCAAAAGTTGGCCCTGAATTTCAGCAGCAATTCCCACTTCCCGTTCCATCTCTTGTTTCTCGAGCAACTGCAAGTAGGTGTATAGGCTATTGATGGTGAGGGAGGTGTAGTCGCCAAAGGTTTTGATTTGTTCCATCTGCTCTTTTGTAAAGAGATGGGTCGACTTTTTTGATACTACGGCAAGCACACCAAAGACTTTTTTTCCCTGCATCAGAGGCGTGAGGACGATGGAAGAAACAAAAAGTTGATCGAGCCTCGAGTTGTGAACCATCCTGGGGTCATTTTTTGAGTCTCGGATGTAAAGGGTTTTACCCGAGGCGGCGCATTCACCCACGACAGTTTTGCCCAGGGGTATAGGAGTGGCTGTAAGGTAATTTGTCAGGGTCGCAATTTTAAGTTTAACCTTTTCGGGAACTTCGTATGGGGGCGGAAAATCGCCTTCTACAGCTTTGACGCGCAGGACGTCATCAAATTCGTCTACGAGAAAAATCGCCCCGCCGTCGGCTGAAGCCACCTTGACGGCGGATTTGACAACAAAATCCAAGACCTGGTCGATGTCCAATTTTTCTGTGATTGCGGTACCGATCTTTGTCATGAAATCGTACTGGGCCGCCAGGTCCTTTTTCACCACGTTCTGTTGGTGGACAATTTTCTTGTAGTTCCATCTTTCCCAAAAAGAGAGGACCCACCCATTAACCAAATACGTGATAGGAATCAAAAGAGTCTGGACCGCAAGGTTCTGATACCCTCCCCAAGGGATAAGTACCGCAATGATCACTTGGATGGTGATCGTTAACTTAATCAGGGTTCCCCGGGCGGCGATAAGGACACCCGATTTAGGAGTGTTGTACTGGGAAACTTGGTAGTAGTTGTACCCCACGTAAGCCCAGTCGAAGATAATCACCATGGAGTCCAAGTAATTGGCGTACCAAGGAAAACTCAAAAAGGCTGCGGCGAGTGCCGCAAGAAAAACAACCGCGTTGACGAGCAAAAAAGCGAGCGAGAGGTAGTTTTGCTTCGTGTAGCGGGTCAGAATTGAAAGATACACTCCCGTGGCGAAAACTTGCTGAAGGATCATCAGCGGCAATTGGAAAGCTAAAAGTCCCGAAAATCCCAAGATGGCCCATAGAGCGTCACTGAAGAATAAAACCAGGACCAAGCGCCTAAAATCGTCCAGGACTAAAAGGGAGCGTTCCAAACTGAGATTGCGGGTGAAAAGATAGAACGCAAAAACTGCGATCCATTTTGCCCACAGCGGATTTACTAAGATGGTTTGAAAAAATTGTGCCATAGGCTTTCCCTAAGTCTAACCTTGGCCTTGGAAATCCGTCAAGCGGTTCAATTTTTAACCGAGATTCAAACTATGTTCTATGTCATGATTGAAATCTCAGCATTCAGACAGCTTAAAAGGCTGATACCTCAAGAAATACAAAGAATCTCTGAGCACCTTATCGGCATTTGCACCAATCGGGGGGGGCGGTTTTTACAAGAACAAGCCGGTATGTTCCTTTTTTCTTTTCATCCAGCGCGCGAAAAAGTCCTGAAATTGATCTCCGAGTTCGTTTTTTCTTCAATGGAGGTCTTGGAAAAGAATAAAAAGGAGCTGTTCGGCTTCAGTATCGTCTGCGAGAGTGTCAGTGGCGATGAGGTTGAAAAGGCGTTCTTGAATTTAAAAAATCGGCTTTTTCTTATTCCCCATCAAAACGCCATTTGGGCGGGACCTGAAATCCTTCCGAAGCTTCGGGGCGACTTTCCCCTTGATGAAGGTGGACAGCTGACAAGAATACTGGGACCTCAGCTCAATGCCGTTGAAACTCCGCTTACCTACGAAGAATTGTTTGAACTCACGGGATGGGGGGAGGCCCTGGGAGGGCCTGTGGAGCTTCACTGGAATACCCAGGAAGCAAGGATTCTCCGAATTCGATCTGCCCACCCTTTGGAGAAAATTTCTCTTTTACTCAAAGTTCTTCGAAAAAAAAATTCCTCAGCCGAAATGATTCCCGTGATCTCTCCAATTCCGGGGACAAAGGATGTCCTTTCGCAATTATTGGCCCTCATTGACCGTTCCGCCAGCCGCCAGCCGCTGGCCACTCCAACCGCCCCGCAAAGTGTTCTGTTCAAGGAAAATCCTCAATGGGATTTTCTCTTAAACAATCCTGGTAGCTCCGAATACCCCGGCGATCACGCCTATTACGATATTCAGCAGGCTTTAAAACAGTATTTTCTTATCCGGATCGATGAGCTCTTGCGGCAAAATCTCCCCCCTGTTTTTGTTGTCGCCTGGCCTTCGTCCTTTTCTTTGGCGGCGTCGAAAGTTCTTGAGGAAATCCTTGTCTATCTTTTAGAAGAAGCTTCTCTTAAGCTTTTGATTTTGGAAAACGTCCACGAAAAAAGACAATTGTTGTCGGGCCGTAGCAGTGTCACGTGGGACTTTTATGCCCTGACCCGAACGAAGTTGGAACAAGAAATAAAACGCCGTGAGTGGAGTGCCAGAATTTCCCTTCCGGGCGAGCCGGTTTTCAAGCTCTACGCCGACAGGGGCTCCTCCATCGTCCATTGGATGCTGATCCACCAGGAAACGAAAATCAGCGAAATAGCCGAAGATCCGAGCTGGGCTCAAATGATGCTGCTCGACAGCATGCACCAGAAGGTGTACTACGCTTTTCTTTTGGGATCCCCGCTTCTGAACGAAAAACGGCTGATCCACTTCTTCGAATTTATGAACGAAGATCCTGCAGTAATTCGGGACAAGACTGAAAACCTTCAAATTCTGGGGTTTCTTTCTTTGGGAACGCCGAGCTGGGCGCTGAGGCCTGATTTTCTTCCGAGGTTGTCCGAGATCCTCGGCGATGAAGCCCAAGTCCTTGCTTCTCGATTAGGGCAGTACCTTTATGAGATCTGGGCCCATGAAGAAAAAAAAGGGTCCGAGATCCTCTTTAGAGTTTTGAACCTTGGCGGGGAACACCAAAAAGCCCTCCTCGTTCTGTCCGATTACGTCAATCACAAGATCAACCGCGGTGAAGGTGACTTTTTGCCGCTTCTGAGGCCTGCCTTGTGGGAGAACATGCCTGAAATCCGCGAGCAGGTCATCCTTTCTGTGGCAGCGTTTAAACTCAGGTTTGCCATGCTTCAGGTGAATAAGGATTGGAAAAACATCAGCCTGGATGTTTTCAAAAAGCATTTCACTCCCCAAACCGAAAACTTCTCCAACCTCGAATGGACGCTTCAAACGGGTCGCCTCCTTCTCTTAAAGGGTCAGCAAACTGATGGGTTTGCTCTGCTGAAAAAGGCCCTGCTTCTGGCTCAGGAACAAAAGATTCCCGAGAGTGAAATCATCGTTAGCATCGAAATCGGACAGGTGTTGTTGTCTAAAGGGAAAAGTGATGACGCCCATGAGTATTTTGATATGGCTGCTCTTTTAGCCGAGTCAAAAAACGACCTCTATAATTTTGTCCGTGCCAGTTTTCTTGATGGCCTCACCGCCTATCTTGCCGGAGATCTCAGCGGAGCCAGGGGGGCTTTAGAGAAAGTCGAGCTTCCTGCGCGAAGGGCAGGGATGCATCAGTTCTGGATGGGCATTCTTTTTGTTCGTGCCCGTATAGGATTTGATTTAGGCAGGTACCAGGAAACGATCGACACCCTGGGTGAATTGGAATCACAAGCCAAGATTTACGACTTGCGTGATGCGAAGGAACTGGCTGTCCTGTGGCGGGGGCGCTGTTTAGCGTATCTTGGAGAAATTCGTGACGCTCACCAGGTTTTGCTGAGTGTTCCGCCCAGTGCTGAGAGGGAATGTTACCGCGCCGAAGTCGCCTTAATAGCCCAAGACCATGAAACGGCCATAAAAATCTTAAAAAGCTTAAATTCATTTCCCGTGATTCCCCCGTTTTATGGAGAACGTCTCAACTTTGCCAGCGGCTACTCCCTCCTTGAAGATCGGCTGGTTTCCTCCTCAGGAGAAATGGGAGTTCTTGAACTTCACACCACGGCGTTAAAAGCGTACTTAGGTTGTCTGGCGGGACAAAAAACAGAATATCTTTCGGTCTTCAGTGAATTACTCGCAAGAAAACACCTGGTCGAAATCAGCCCCTTCAGGGTTTGGATTTATCTTTGGTACTCACAGAGTTTAGAAACTGGGAGTGAGCACGAAGCGCAAAGGTTAACTCTTTTGGGTCGCGGGTTGAAAGCCCTTCAAACACGGGCAAGCAACATCCGCGATCCCTATCTCAGGCAAGAATTCCAAAATCGGCCCTACTGGAATTCCTTGTTTTTATCTGAGGCGAAAAAATCAAAACTCCTGTAGGGTGGAACACGATTCAGGGTTATGGAAATTGGAAGATTTTGACAAGGCTTTAAACCCCTCCATCCATACCTCGGGCAGACGTGCCGGTTTACCGCTTTGAGTATTCATCAGGGCCAGCTTAAGTGTAGCCAAAAGGACGAGGTCCCCAGGTTGTTTTCGAATCTTGTGCTCGAGGGTAAGGCTCACATTTTTGACGGCAAGAGGGATCGATTCAATGAGGAGCTCTTCATCGGGAAAGGCGGGTACGAGGAATTGGAGCTGGGCTTCCGCAACCCAGATTCCAAAGCCCGAGCGCACAAGGGACGCATAGTCCAGGCCGATGCCGCGTACAAGTTCGAGACGGGCCGTTTCAAGATAGTTCAAATAAACGGCATTGTTGACGTGACCGTAGGCGTCACATTCATGGGGACGCACCCTTAACGAGAATAAACCGTTGTTCATCCGGCTTTTACCAGTTCAGAAAGTCTGTTCAGGCAGGTCTCAACGACCGGCTCCACGTCTTCAATATCCAATCCTAATTCTTTAACTTTCATTCTTTCGTTGGACATCATCCAACTCCGCTGAGTTTTTTCATAGTTCGATTGAATGAAGCTTTTAATGGCCAATACAATCAGGGTTTTCTGAACATTGGGAATGTGGCGTTCCTGTTTCTCAAGAGGGGACCTTAAAAAATCCTCGATGACCTCCACAAGGTGACTTTTAAAAAGAACGTGAAGATTTTTTGTTTGCGAGCCTTGCAACTCCGCTACGCGGTCGCGGATCGGGATGAGGTCGATTTCACTCCCGTCGTATTTTGTCCAGATCTTCGGCGACACGGCCGCAGGGGCTCTGGAAGTATCGCCCATCTTGGCACGTTCAGAGGCTTTTGCTCGGCTGATCTTTTCTTGTTCACGCAAAGCCAACACTTTGGCCTCGGCCCGAGCCCTTTTTTTGGCTTCTTCCTGCTGCATCCGTGCCAC
>JABEVL010000104.1 GCA_013043995.1 Spirochaetales bacterium
ATACGGGATTGGGGCATGGCTCTCAATCAGCTAGCGATAAAATTCGGGGACCGAGTCCCTGTCTGAAACCCATTTACACAAAAAGGGTTAGACCCTCGATATGTTAATGTAACCGCACTGGGTGTACAGGCTAGCCACAACGTTGACACGGGGCAAAACAGCATTGGCGTGACCGAGGACGTAGCGAAGGCGTCCATTAGCTACGATAGCAACAGCAAAGTCTGGTCACTCCAATTTAGCTGTCCATTCTGGCAGAAGCTTTCGGATACTGCGAGCTGGCTACAGCAGGCAACAGCGAGCAGACAAAGTATTGATTCACCGAGTGGAACAATCGCTGTTGAAAATCGGGATATGCCTTCGGGGGGGCAATGGAAACGGTAGCCCTGTGGGTCCACTAAAAGCCATTCGGTGGTTGCTTTTATTCCTTCACCGACCCCAGCCCAAGACTGGCTACAAGTTGGCGGGAAAAAATTAGAAATATTATCAGGATAGGGATGATTGAAACAGCCAAACCAAGGTAGACAGCACCTAAGTCCCGTGCATAGATACTTGGATTGAGACGGGAAATGAGGACAGGCATCGGAAAAAGACTTTGGCTGTTAAGGACAACAAGGGGAAGAAGGAAGGAATTCCAATTTCCAATGAAACCCAAGATGGACATCGTGGCAATTCCTGGCATTGCCATGGGAATACCCAAGCGGTGGAAAATTCTCAACTCAGAGGCCCCGTCGATCCGCATGGCCTCAATTAGACTCATGGGTAAGGACGTTTTATAATACTGCCGTAGGTAAAACACTCCGAAGGAGTTGGCAATACTGGGAAGAATGAGCGGCCACCAGGTGTCAACCATTCCAAGACCTGAAATCAGTTTGTAAAAACCTATTAAACCCACCATCGTCGGGATCATCATGACGGCCAGAATGATTCTCCAGAGAGACTGACCCCCGCGAAAGCGGTAAAAAGCAAAAGCAAAGGCCGTCATTGCAGAAAAGTAGGCAGAAAGAAAGGTGGTGCTGCTTGCAAGAATGAGTGAGTTCAAGAGCCCTCTAAAAACATTCCAGCCTTCTCCGCGCTGACCAGTAACAGGGTTGATCTTGCCGTTGACTAATGTATCGAGGTTTTTGGCAAAATGAGTTCCTGGAATTAAGGAGACCCCTGCAGAAATCTGCGTGTTACTTCTCGTCGCATTTGTAAGGACGATCCAGAATGGAACTATACATGTTAAAGCCAACGCCAATAAAACAATATAGGCGATCGTTTTCTGTGTTAATCCTTTTTTTGTTTTCGGTAACATTCTGAAAAACTCCTATAAAAGCGATAGTAATTCCAAAATAAAGAAAGCGCAAGCGATTTCAAAAAAAAAAGAAACGAGTGTTTACGATAACAGTTGCAAAGAATCAAAGTATGGTTTATAACTAAAAAGTACTAAAAAAGACAGCGGGGGTGTGGTATGAAGACAATAACAACTTTATTTTTCTGTATTGGCTTGTTGTACTTTGCTTCGTGTTCTCAGAACGTTGCTCAGCAAAAATCCAACGTTCTGACAATTATGGCAATGTCCGATGAGTTTAAAACGAATGGAGTCATACAAGATTTTGAAAAGATGACAGGTGCCAAGGTTGATTTGCAAATTGTTCCCAATGAACAGTACATGAACAAGCTCCTGCCTCTTCTGAAAACCGGAAAGGATGTCCCCGACATTTTTGAGGGTGAAGCCGGTTACGTTAAGCAGGTTGTGAACTTGGGGATGAGTGTGAACCTTTCTAAGCCCCCCTACAATGCCGACACTTCTGAAATGTATCCTTACGCTGTTCAGATGGGGACCGATGACCACGGTGTTCTCAGGGCTCTGACTTGGCAGTGCACACCTGGTGGAATTTTTTATCGCAGAAGTCTGGCAAAAAAATACTTGGGTACTGATTCACCGGAAAAAGTTCAGCAATATTTCACAAGCTGGGACAAAATGATCGAGCTGGGCAAAATTTTGAAAGAAAAGTCGCATGGACAAGTTAAACTCCTGCCGGGTGAAGGCGACCTTGGAGTGATTTTCTTCGCAAACAAAGCCAAGCCGTATGTTAACTCCAGTAATGATTTCTACTTAGACCCCATGATTTCAAAATTCCTGACTGTAGCCTCTGAAGTCAGGAAAGATGGTCTGGACGCCAAGCTTTCAGCCTGGTCTGCTCCCTGGATGGAGGGTTTGAATACTAAGCCAGGTGAAGCGAAGATCTTTTGCTATGTACTTCCCACTTGGGGTTTGTTTTTTGTCATGAATGGACAAAAGAATTCCTTGGGCGATTGGGGTTTGGTATCAGCCCCCATGAGTTACTACTGGGGAGGAACGTGGCTTAACATTTACAAGAAGAGTCCAAATAAAGAACTGGCCTGGAAATTCATCCAGATGCTGACCCAAAACACGAAGTACATGACGGCTTATGCCAAGCGGATCGGTGACTTCATGTCCAATAAAGTTGTGGTGGATTCTATTAAATCGACGATGTCCAGTCCGTTGCTCGATGGGCAAAACCATTACGCGTTCTTTGCTCAAATCGCCGACAAACTGAATGCATCGGCCGTGTCCCCCTACGACACGACAATTGACGGCATTGTAGGAGCCGTTTTGGGCCAATATCCTAGCGGGGACATCAATTTGCAAAAGGCTATCGGGCAAATTAAAAATCGGGTAAAAGAAGAATTTCCGCAGTGGACAGTTAACTGAAGGTTCGGAGGTTTGTAATGCGTGGTTTAAATCGGTGGGCGTACCTTTTCATCCTGCCCTTCTTCGTGATATTTGCAATTTTTACTGCCTACCCGATCATTAGTACGCTTATTACGAGTTTTACTAACGAATCGATGGCCACAATGTCAACGAAATTTGTTGGGTTAAGTAATTATTACTCCGAAATTACTTCGGGCCTTTTTTGGAAATCTTTCGGTAATACATTAGCAATTTGGATACCGAATATCATCCTTCAGATGGCGATTGCCTTGTTGCTTGCAGCTTGGTTTACGAATTCGGAATTGAAACTAAAGGGTAAGGGAGTTTTTCGTGCCATTTTTTTCTTTCCGAATATTATTACGGTAACAACGATTGCGATTCTGGTTTATGTCCTGTTCGATTGGCAGCATGGTGTGATCAACCAGCTTTTATTCGGATCCGGTACGGCCGAAACGGCAAAATATATCAATTGGTTTGACCGTGGTTGGCGTATCCAGCTCATCATTGGGATCATTCAGACCTGGATGTGGTTCGGGTACACGATGATCATGTTGATGGCAGGAATCCAGGCAATGCCCGTGTCGATGTACGAAGCTGCGACGATCGACGGAGCTTCTGGGGCAAGAATATTTTTCTCAATCGTTTTACCCTACATCCGGCCGATTTTGGTTTACATCATCATCACTTCTATCATTGGCGGATTGCAGATGTTTGATATGCCTTGGGTCCTGTTCCAGAATCAAGGCGGTGCAGACCAAGGTGCTATGACGATGTCGGTTTATATGTACTCCAGGTCGTTCACTTGGGATCAAAATCTTGGGGCTGGTTCTGCGGTGGCTTGGATCATGTTCGGTATCATTGCCGTAGCTTCCTTTGCTTACCTCAAAGTTGCGTATGGTAAGGAAGATCGACAGGATGGGATTAACTAATCATGACTAACAAGAACAATACCTCTATGCTTGGCATTTCTAAAATGTCTACCTTAAATGCCAAGCGTCTATTCGCTTATGCTGTGATCCTTTTTTTCGTTCTCATCTGTATTTTACCTTTCTATATCATGGTAATTAATGCTACGAGGTCGAATAATCAGGTTCTTTCCGGGGTTAGCCTTCTTCCCGGGCAGTCGACTGTGGACAATTTTAAAAATCTTATTTTTGGAAAGATCGACCCCAACAGTCACATAAGGGGTGGCGGTCTTAATATCCCGCAGGGTTTCCTTAACTCACTCATCATTGCCGTAAGTTCAACCGTTTTGTCGGGATATTTCAGCGCTTTAACTGCTTTTTCTTTCGTGATTTACCGCTTTAAAGGCAAAAAGTTTCTTTGGTCTTTGATTCTGGCGGTGATCATGGTGCCGACAGTAGTAGGCTTGGTCGGTTTTTATCAGCTTATTAGTAACCTGAATATGATCGATACCTACTGGCCTTTAATTTTGCCTGCCATTGCCAGCCCGTTTGCTGTTTTCTTTCTGAGGCAATACATGATTTCCAGTATTCCTCTGAGCTTGATTGAGGCTTCAAGAATTGATGGAGCTTCTGAAATCAGGATCTTTCATAAAATTGTTTTGCCCTTGTCAATGCCGGGTATTGCGACCATTTCCATTTTGGGTTTTTTGGGGAGTTGGAATAGCTACTTGTTACCCTTGATCGTTCTCAACAACAAGCAACTCTTTACAATGCCTTTGCTGATCCAGCAACTCAACACCACGTTGTATAACAGGGACTTCGGTGCGATGTCGATGGGTATTGCAATTTCGATTGTGCCCATTCTGCTGATGTTTATCTTTTTCTCAAAATTTCTCATAGAAGGAATTTCTTCTGGAGGTGTGAAGGAGTAGATTGTGTCTTCCACAAAATCTTTTGAGAAGGTTCATGTTTCCGGTGATCAACTTTTATGTGAAAATAAACCCTGGATCATGAAAGGTTTCAGCCTAGGAAATTTGCTCAACACAGAGTCTTTCATGACGGGTTGGCCAGGGACAGATCATCAACGTCAAGATATAACTCTCAGAGCTTGGGGCTACGAGTCTTCTCTAGAGTTTTGGTCCGATTATCGCCGCTCTTACTTTTCATTAGAGGATGCGAAACTGATGTCGGAACTCGGTGCGAACACGGTTAGGTTGCCATTTCCTTTTCGTTTGTTTTATCCTGAGTTTCCGTTCGAATCCTCAGGTGAAAATGCTTTGTCGGTTTTGGATGAGATCATCTCGACTTCTGCTGAAGCTGGTTTGCGAACAATTCTGGATCTTCATTCAGTACCAGGCGGCCAAAACCCGGATTCCCACTCGGATGATGATAGGGGAGTTTCTTCTTTTTGGTTTGACCAGTCAGCACAGCGCAGAGTATCCTGGTTATGGGAAATTCTTGCCGAACACTACAAAGACGATCCCCGTGTTGTGGGATATGACGTCTTGAATGAACCCGTAGTGCCCATGGAATGTCCCCAAGACGTTCTCTTTAGATTTTATAGGGACACCCTAGAATCAATTAGAAAAAAAGACCCTGACAAAGTGGTTTGGATTGAAGGAAACTACTGGGGAACTACTTTTCAAGGACTCAAGGAGTTGTCCAAAGAAAATCAGGTTGCTTTTTCTTTTCATTTTTATCCGCGCTACACCGTGGAAAAATTGGGGGAGCATTGGTCAGAAAAAGATGTCGCTGATCCTTTGTCCAAGCAAGTTCATTTCTTGAAAGAAGAATTGGGCACACCGTTGTGGTGCGGTGAAACGGGAAGTCGATGGTCGTCTGACTCCATTGGTTCACAGCTCAAGATGGTTGAACCGGTGCTTAAAGTGTTTCAAGAGAATCAAGTTTCTTGGAGCCTTTGGTCCTGGAAGGATGTCGGTGCTATGGGACTGTTTCGTCCTGCTGCTGATTCACCTTGGAACACGTTTGTGACTCAGATAGGTTGGGATTTTGGAGAAGACGAAAAAAAAATAGTTTTATTACAAAAGCAAATTCCAGGTGATCCGGAAATTACCAAGTACAGGTTGCAGGGTGCACTGCAAATTGCTGCTCGAGAAACCGGGTTATTCCCGAAGTTGCTTCATTTAACTAAAAAAGATCGGCAAGAGTTAGTTCAATCCTTTGAAATCCAAAGATGCTCGGCGCTTGAGCCTGTTTTAGCTTTAGTTCGTAAATATTTAATTGAAACTAATTAGATATAAGGAAGGTTGTTTTGGCTACACAAAAAGATGTCGCAAAAAGAGCGGGCGTTTCTTTTATCACTGTTTCGAGAGTGGTCAACGGATTAAATAATGTTAAAGAAGAAACTCGCCGCCGGGTTGAACAGGCCATTTGGGAGCTTAAATATTATCCCAATGCCTTGGGCCGCGCTCTCAATAGCGGTCGTGTTGGTACGATTGGTGTTGTTACCCCAATAAGAATGCACACGGATTTTGGGGCTGATTATTACTTAATCAGTATCCTGAACGGTATTGAGCATTGGTGCAGAAAAAATGCCTCTGACCTCATTATTTCGACGCAGGCTTCACAGGATGAAAATCCTGACTTGCTGAACTTGTATCACAAGCGGAAGGTAGACGGAATCGTCTTTGTGGGATTTCAGAGGGTCCCGAGCTCTGTCATCAACGAAATCCACGGCGAAAGAATTCCTAGCGTGATCATCGCTGATCGCCCTTCCTTTGATGATTTACCTTGGATTGACACAGATAACATTAACGCTGGAAGTCAGGCCTTAGAACAACTTCTGAATCACGGCTGTCAGAGGGTCGGCGTCGTGCTCCATGACATCAATGTCATGGAAAATCTTAACATCTGGGATCGTTGGCTGGGAATTAAGGAAACCATTCAAAACCGGAATCTTAAGTGGAGTGAAGAGTGGAAAATTGATGTTCCTGATCTAACACTGGATTCGGGTGCGATGGCCTTTCACGCCTGGAAAAATTTGGGATCGAATCGTCCCGATGGGATGATCTGCGGCAATGACCATCTTGCCATTGGCTTTATTCGTGAAGCACTGGCGAATGGAATTCGAGTTCCCGAAGACGTGAAAGTGATAGGTTTTGATGGCATTCCTGAAGGCCGGTGGCTGATTCCTGATTTGGCGACGATGGTTCAGCCGCTATCAGATATGGGCTACCTGGCAGCTGAATTCTTGGAGGCGCGAATGACCTCCAATGCCCATAGCACCTCGCTCACCCGGATCATGCCGCTCACCTTTCGAAACGGTAAATCAATCGGATGATTAAAGCAAAATTCTCTAAAAAAATAGCTGGGTAGTTTCTCTTAAACTTATTCATAGTTGTCACGGTTTTAACTTTGCTCTCGGGTGATAGGTTGCAAAAGTGAAATGCGGTTGTATGCGTTGAAAATGTTACAATTTGCGTTTTGACAGAAAAAATATTTTGCAACCTTCGCTCTTTTGGCTCTCGTCCATTCATAGCATGTCTGAACGAAGGTTTTTTAAAAAATGTGCACCAAGCTCATCACAAGAATGACGAGAACGAAAACCCAAATGAATATGAATATCACACCCAATATCCAATTCTTTTTTAAGCTAAAGGGCTCGGTCACAGCTTTTTCCCTTGCATTTTCCATCACTTCTCTGGGAATCATCTTGACCGCTAAAGCTAACAGAGCTGGTACAATAATCAAGTCGTCTAAGAGGCCTAGAACAGGAATAAAATCAGGAATGAGGTCGACAGGACTGAGTGCATAGCCCAAGGCTATTCCGATCAAGATCTTGGGAAAGAACCTAACTTTGGGATCTTGATACGCATAGTAAATGGCTGTCAATTCTTTTTTGAGATTCTGTGCTCTGGTCTTCAGCTTTTGACGAAAGCCCATTCATTCTTCTCCGTGTGTTGTCCTCTGCGAACCGAAGTCAATTTTTGAAAGAATCGGTTGTACTGTGATGAAGGCATTCACGCTTCGCTTGCCCTGCGATCCAAGTTTGGGGGGCTTTAAGCCAGGGCGTTTTGAGGCGTGTTCGTCGTTTTTGTGCGTTCCCAGAGGGACAAAAGTTCATCCTTACCGAGGGCTTTAAGGGAATCGGAACCACCAGCATGACGTTCAAGGGCCCTGAAGCGGCGTTCAAATTTGGCGTTGCCTTGAACAAGGGCCTCTTCTGCCGAAAGGCCGGCTTCGCGCCCCAGGGCAACAACGGCAAATAAAAGGTCGCCCAGCTCTTCCTGCTGCTTGGGACTGGAAGGGTCTTCGCCCAGGAATTCTGACAGTTCTTCGTGGACCTTGGCCAGGGCCTGGATGAGGTTCGGCCAGCGGAAGCCTGCCTTGGCAGCCCGGCGTTGAAGTTCTTGGGCCCGGCTCAGGGCAGGTTGGTCTTTGCTGACCTTGTCCAAAAGCGACACCTGGAGATTTCCTCCCGCTTTGAGCTTTTCCTCGGCCTTGATTTTCTCCCACTGGGCGATGACCTCGTTGGAATTTTCAACTTGGGCATTACCAAAAACGTGGGGATGCCGGCGGATCATTTTTTCTGAAAGTATCTTGATCACGTCGTCTATTGTAAAAGCGCCGGACTCCGCAGCGATCTGGGCATGAAGAAGGACCTGAAGCAAAACATCGCCGAGCTCTTCGGCTAGATGAAGCGGGTCGTTCGCGGCCACAGCTTCTGCGACTTCGACGGACTCTTCGCGCAAGTAGGGCAAAAGAGACTGGTGAGTCTGGGCACGGTCCCATGGGCAACCTTCGGGGCCTCTCAAAGTCCTGAAGATTTCGACAAGGCCTTCGAAGCCCGATTTGAGGGTGCTGGGATCGGTCATAAGTGCTCCTTTATTTCGAGTCAGTCATCTGGGTGACCTCGGTCGCGATAAAAATCTTGTACGACAACTTCAAGGTCCACGGGAACTTGAACCCGCCAGGTCTCGAATTCTTTTTGGGCCCGTTCGGCTTCGGCCTGATGACCGCCTTCTTCGTAACACGCCTGAATCCACAGGAAGGTTTCCGCCAAGTGCGCATAGTACTGGTAGACCCAATCCACGGGGTGGGTCCCCAGGTCGCGTGCCGCTTCAAGAAAACCCTCGTGTTCTTTTAAAAGGATGTCTTTGAGTTTTGTAAGAATCCGAAGGGCGTGCTCGAAATTTCTTGCATCGTAAGAAACCCAAGCGAGGTTCATGGCGTAGTAGGCGAGGTTGAAACCGATCGAGCGGAGTTCAGCCAGTCCGCCTTCCAGAGCCGCCGAACGGCGGGTAAAAAACCAGACGCTCTCCAAATAGGCAAGGGCCTTTTCCGAAGGACGTTCCTCAAGAAGTTTCAGGGCGATGTTGCCTAAGGCATCGTAGTACCGGTCTTCCTGAAAAGAGTCCAAGTATTCTTCAAGAACAGCCAAGGATTGGGCGGCGTCGTAAAAGGAATAGTAGGTCGCCAAATTGTAGGCGCTGTAGCCGATGCGTTCCTGATCGCCGCTCTGCTTTGCTTTTTCAAGTCCTTGGACGGCCAAAAGGTAGGCAGCCATTCCGGGTCCTTCGGGATCAAAAGAAAAACTGAAAAGCCACTGGTAAAGGTCACTGGCCATGGCAGGGTCTTTTGTCAAAGGCAGGTACTGTTCGACGAGCTGGGTGAGAATCTCGGGGGGAGTGTCGCGTGAGAGTTCATGAAGGATAATCAGAAGGAGTTCGAGTGAATCCTTACGTCCTTTACGGCGTTCGCCGCTGCCGAACTCCCGCACGGTTCGGTCTAAAAGCCAGCGAAGGATCACCTGCATTTCTTCAGCGTTGAAGTCGGCCAAAAGGATCCAGGCTGCTGGCGAAATCGAGTCGCCATCGGGTTTCTTGGGATTGTCCCAAAAGGAGATCCAGTCCCTGACCACCAAAGGTGCTTGGTCAGCATGAACCAAAAATGCGACGGCCCTTTCCAGAGAAAGCCGGTATTCGGAATTTTCGACAAGAGCCTCAAGAAACGAAGAAAAACGGGTGATCTCAAAAAGATTGTTCAGGGCCAAAAGGCTCCTCCTTGCGGGCGGTCACCGTGATCCACGGTGAGGTGTGGGGCAAAGTCAGGTCTTCAGTCCAGCTCCAGCGCGTTCCCAGAAGAGACCGCAGGTGGGCTGAGCTGTGCCAGCGGTACCAAAAGGCAAAACGCCTGACCCGGTCAGGTTCCACAATGGTCCAAATGCGGGCAAAAGTCCGCACTCTAGGATAAACATACCGACGATTCAAGACAAGGTGGGGGCCGGGCGCCCAAAAACCTTCTCGGCGGAAAGCGCCCCAACCCTGGGGTTCGAATCGGGTTTGTTCTTTCAACCACCAGTCTTTGCCGAAAGTGTCGAAAATCAAAAGACCTCCGGGGCGGAGTGCCGTCCAGCACCGGTCTAAAAAAGACCTCGTCTGATCTGGTGAAAAGGTTCCGAACGTCCCGTAAAGTAAAACGATCAGGTCAAGATTTTCAGGAAAAGGAACGAGGTGGAGGTCGCCCTGAACAAACTCGGCGTCAAGATTTTCATCGGCGTTTTCTTGTTTTGCAAAGCGGATCGAAGCTTCGGAAATGTCGAGCCCTGTGATTTTCCAGCCTTTACGGGAGAGTTCACGGACATGAAGACCCGGACCGCAGCCCAGGTCAAGCGCGCGTCCGGGTTTTCCTAAGTTATTCCGGCGCCCCAGCTGGTCCAACCAGTCCGCTTGATCGGCAACCTCATGGAAGGGTTTGCTGGCGTCGTCGGTACTGGAATCAAGATGGGCAAAAAGGACGTGGGATCCCAAGTAGGGATCGGCCCAAAAGAGTCCGTCGAGCTGAGCAAAGGGGGGAGGCCGACGGTCCCAACGCCCAAGCTCTGACAGGTCGAAATCGAATTCCAGGTTTTTTGTCAGGATAATTTCAGGCTTCAATTTTTCTGCTATTGTACCCGGATAAAGGAAAAAATAAATGGACTTTTGTGCACTTTGCCCCTTTGGGGTCGAAAAACTCGTCAGAGATGAAATTAAAGGCCTGGGTTGGAAAGTTCTGGCCTCAGGTCCGGGCCGCGTCGATTTTTCAGGCCCGTGGGAAGCGGCTTACTCCCTCAACCTGCGTTCGAGGGTCGCAGAGCGGGTTTTAGTTAGGGTAGGGGAGTTTGTCTCGGCCTCTTTTGAGGAGCTGTACGAGGGGACGGCGGCGCTACCCTGGGAGGATTGGATTACCCCACGGGTGACAATTCACATCGAAAAAGCCCGCAGTTTTCAGTCCAAACTGACGAGCATCCCCTCGATTCAGGGAACGGTCCAAAAGGCGATGTTTGACCGCCTCTGCCGGGCCTGGGGGCTTAATCGTCTTCCTCAAATGGGCCCTGAAACAGCTTTACGGGTTTTTTTGACCCGTGATCGTGCTGAATTATTTTTGGACACGACGGGCGATGCTCTGCATCACCGCGGCTACAGGAAAAAAACAGGTGAGGCACCCCTGAAAGAAAATCTGGCCGCGGCCCTGGTGCTTTTTTCAGGTTGGCGACGCAAGTACCCC
>JABEVL010000012.1 GCA_013043995.1 Spirochaetales bacterium
CAACAACCCGGCCGCGGAGGACAATGGAATTATAGCGAAATCGTTCATTTTAAGCGGTCACTTCTTTTCACCGCCTGGCCTTGATCCTTGGATTGGTCTCAGGTCGGATCTGTCTCCTGAACGTTCCTGGCGCACCCTTTGGAAAAAACTTTTAAAGGAATGCTACGGTGCCAACTCAGCTTCAAGAGTCTTGGGAAACGCAGGGCTCGTTCGATCAGTCGTGAATAATTATTCTTGGATCAGTTTCAGTTTTTCCCCCCTGCTGCTCGATGAGCTCTCACAAGAAGCCCCCAACGTTTACAGGCGCCTGCGTGATGCCGACCGTGACAGTCTCTCCCGCTGGGGGCATGGAAACGCCCTCGCCCAGCTCCCTCACCCCGTCATATTGCCCCTTGCGAGCGAACGGGACGTTAAAATTCAGCTGGATTGGGCTTTTGAAGCTTTTGAACATCACTTTCACAGGGCACCCGAAGGCTTTTTCTTGCCGCGGCAGGCTGTCAATTTTTCTGTTATCGACGAATTAATCGAACGCCGGGTCAGGTGGATCCTCCTTTCTCCCTGGCAGGTCCAAGGCCTCATGCGCCGCGGCGAAGGATCGTGGTCGACTCTGGGGAACGCACAGCTGAATACGGACAGATGCTATGCGATTGATCGTCCTCGAGGTTCTTTAGGCGTATTTTTTCATAACATCGCCCTGGCCGAAGGCATTGAGGGCGGCCATTTTCTCAAAAATGCGACGACCCTCGCGCAGACTATCCGTGAGATCCTCGACCACTCGGAGGGCAACCTTGCCTCTACGGCCGTCGACGGGACCTGGTTTGGCCACCAAGAACCTTTTGGCGATATGTGCTTAGCCGCCCTATGGGACGAACTGAAAGGCAAGGTCAACCTCTCGAACTACGGGTCGGCAATGGAGCATTTCCCTCCGGTCGACCTCGTAAAACTCAAAAGAGGTGATGAGGATGCAGGAATTTCAGCAACCTGCCCGCACGGCGTCGAACGTTGGCGTTCGGGCTGCGGATGTGGCGAGCCCGCGAGACCCGGTCTTCATCAGGGCTGGCGTCCGGGCCTCAGACAGGCATTCAGCCGGCTTCAGGAGGCCTTAACAGCGAGTGTTGAGCAAACTCTGGAAGAACTCGGATGGCCGGCCGAGTTGGACTTTTTTCAGCAGGTTGGAAAGCGGCGTTGGCGCTCTCTTCCTCTTCTTCCTGAGAATGGTCTCCAGGATCCAGGGAAAATCAGACTTCTTCTCACGTGTGCCGAGGTTGTTTTCCACAGTCAAGCCCTGCTTTCTGCCGGTCTCTTTGAAGGCTCTGAGCCAGACTCACCCGAAGCCCTGGACGCCTGGTTTGCCGCAGCCAGGTCCATCGACCTCGCCCACGAGCTCACCGCCCAGGACATCGAGTTCAGCTTTATTCAAGAACTCTCAGAAGTTTTCCTCAATACCCAGCGCGACGCCGCCCAATTTTTTGAATCACAGGTCCTGCCTTACAGGAAAGACACGTCCTACCCTGCGGCATTGTTTGTTTTAGACCACCTCGTCCGAGCGGGGATCAAGGACCCCATCGTCCTGGGAAACTTTCGGCTTTTAAATCTCGATCAGGCGCGTGACCAAATTGCAGACAAGGTTTTTCGGTACAGCGGGGCCCTTACCTTTATCGAAGACAAAAGAGACAAATCTTGGACCTTTGGCTATCTTCTCGTCGAAGACCTTCACGAAGGTGTCAGTCTTTTTCTCCAGGAGGCCGGCGACACCTCGGCCCCGCAAGCCTTCGATCTCACAAAACTTCCCCAGGGTGAAAGAGATCAAATTGTGGGCCTGCTCAGCGGCGACCTCGAAGACCTTCTCACGGATAGCACCGAGGACCTTTTTCCCCTGTTGCGCAAGTCCCTGGTGTATTCTAAACTCCTTGGAAGCGACCCCCTTCCGGTGACTAAGACCTTGGTCAGCCTCGTGCTCAACCGCCGTCTTTCTAAGGAACTTGGAAAAGGGCTTGAAACTCCTGACGAGGGCGTTCTGGACCGCATAGAGCAGGACTTTGACTTTGCCCAGGAGTTTAAAATTCAGCTCGACGATGAAAGACTCAAAAATCTTTTTACTGACTGGCTTTCAAAAGTTATCGACGGTCCCCATCGCCCCCTCGACGATCCGACTCTTCAAACCGTAGACCGTCTCATGTCGATTCTGGAACGTCATGGTTTGCGTTCAGAGTCGACCGTAGCCCAAACCATGGTCTTTGAAACTTTGACAGGCTCAGGAATGAGGATGATTTCTCGGCTCGACGGCGGCGAGTGGGACGTACTCCCGGCCATTCGCAACCTCATCAGGCTGGGCGAGCTCTTTCATATCGACACCCATCCCCTACAGGACCGAGTACTTCATCTTGGTAAACACCACGGCTGATTCCGCTCTTAAGAAATCGACTTACGGGCGGCCATCAACATCACATCCCCAGTTCCCAAAAGCTTAACCAGTCGGTCCAGAAACGGTTTAAGCCAGCGAGGTTTCGCCCCAAGAGCTAACCCGCCCCAGGTTTTTACCCGCTCGACGTGAAAACCGGCCTTTGATAAAGCCTGCTTCAAGTTTTTCCTGGAAAACAAATAAAGGTGATCAGCAATGGCCGAGCGCCAAGCAGCTTTGAACCAACGCGCCTGCCAACCGTCTGTGTTCGGGGTTGTGACGATGGCCCAACCGCCAGGACGTAAAATTCTGCCCACCTCACGAAGAAAACTCATCGGGCTGTTCAGGTGCTCAATAAGGTGACTAAAATGTACCACGTCAAAACTTTCAGCAGGAAACTGGGCCTCTTCAAGCGTTCCGTTCCAGATATCCAGTCCTCGAGAGTTGCGGCCATAGTCCGCCGACGGACGGCAAACCTCAACGCCCTTGACCGCCCAGCCCCGGCTGCGCTGGTGATCCAGCAATAGTCCCGTAGCGCAACCAATATCCAAAAAAGTCTTGTCCGAACCCTTAAGATCTTTTGCCCCTACGAGGTCGTCGAAGCCCACATCCTGTAGCCCCAGGAGCATCAATCGGAGAAAAGAAGCTTCATTTTCACGCTCGTAAGCAAAGTACTGCTCCCCGTAGCGTAAAAGCAGCTCGTCTTGAACCGGTTGTGGGTTCTGATAGTGCACTCCGCAGCCCTCGCACTCGACAAAACGATACTCTTCGCAATCCCATACCGGATGAAAAGACCTCGAGCCGCAAAGATCACAAGCGATCTGCGAAAGGTGTTCCCCTTGAGGAAGGCTTGAATAGGTCTTCAAGGACGATCGCCCATGACGCGAAACGTCCGTCCGGATTCTTTCCCCTGGAAATTTTTGATCGAAAGTTCAAGAAAATTGGTTCCCTGATTAAAAAAAACCCGCCCCAAGTACCATTCGTGATCGGCATCCAGGACGCTCGCGAGGGGTTGCCCTGACCCTTTGATGATCCACTGGCCTTCTTTGTCTTGAAGGCTCGTCAGTTCCATCCGAAACACTTGCTGACCGTTCAAGAATGCAGAAACCGAGTAGACGCCCCTAGAAATGTCGGCGCCTCCGATACGGGCAGGGTCTACGGCGTCAACGTAGAGATTCCAGTAACCCACAGCACAATGGGAATGGGCAAACAGAGATTCTGAATCTCCCCCGGTGACAGGGACAACCCGCACGTCCAAAATGACCGGCGAGCGGTTGCTGCTCAGGGGTGGGAACACAAGCAACGGGTTGACCACTTCATGAAGTTGCTGATCAAAAACGAAGAGTTGATGCCGAGTCAGATCACCCGGATTGGCGGGAACGTTGGTTCCCAGCAGTTCTCCCCTTGCCAAGCCCGTCGACTCGTCTGGTACTTGAGGAACGACACCGCATACGACTGTCCTCAAATTATCCTCATGAGCTAGAGCAACAAAACCACCGAGAGACGAAGGGAGGTTCTGCGGCGAACCCGTGTGGGGCGAAAATACAAATATCACCTGCCCCTTTTCAGGAACTGTCAATTGCCCCGAGTCTGTGTCAAACTCAAGTCCCGGTTCAAAATTCGTCCCGGATCTTTGGGCAAAAGTCTTTCGGACCGCAATATCAGGAGCAGGCCAATCGTAGGCAAACACGGCAGTCGCCGCAAAAAGAAAAAGGATCCCCAAGGTTCCGCGCACAAGACTCATTCAAGACTCCTCTTCATCACCAAAACCGTTTGGTCTGCAATCAAGATTAAAAGTTGCCCCCGCTGAAAAAGCAGAACGTCTTTCGCCTGAAAAGGTGCGTAGAGCAGGGAAGAACCGTGGGTCGACCAGATGTGCAACAAGCTCGAGGAGTCGTAACCCGTAACCGCAGTTATCCTCGAAGAGGAGTCCATGGTAATACCGCGAAGCTCCCCCTGAAAAGGAATGAGCGTCTGATGATCGTTCTGAAGGTTCAAGAGCGTGAGGTTGCGCGGTGTGGTGTAGTAAGCCCAAGCGTCGTCCTGAAGAAAACCTAAAGGCGTCGGATACGGCCTCGTATCTTTGATTTCCTGGTGGAACACGGGCCTAAAATCTCCGCCGCCTTTTTCAAGAACTAAGAACCTCTTGGGATCCAGGCCAGAAATTAAAAGAACTTTTTTCTCATCTTGAGAAATCGCGACGTTGTAGATGACCTGGAAACGGCTCCCACCTGGAGCAAAGGAAAGCATCGACTTTCCCGAACTGCCAAAAATATGGACCCTCCCTCCCAAGGTTCCGACCGCCGTCAAATGAGGCCCAGACGCCAGGGAGGTCATCAAACTTCCCAGCTGAGTGCTCCAAAGGGGGTTCCCCTTGAGATCCATTTCAGTCAGCCCCATCCGCTGGTCACCTATGAAGTACAAACGATTATGTATCCAAAAAGGATAGGCTTTCCCGCTTTTGTGGAAGAGAAGACTATGGCCGTCCTGCACGTAAGTGATATCCGCCGTCGGGTCAAACCACGCCGAGTATCGGTCTGAAACTGAAGTTTGAGCGAGCGTTGTTCTATAGAACAGGGGAACCCCTTCGGGTGACAAGGCCCCTTCTTTATCGCCCACCAGGTAAAGAAAGCCCTGGCCGACGGGCGCATCAGCCGGCGCGTTTGCCAAGGGATAGGCCGCGACCGGAACAAGAAAAGAGTCTTTTCCTAATCCTCTTGGAAAAAGGAACAAGTACACAAAAACAAAAAGAACGCCCAGAAAGATCCAAATAAAAGATCCGCTGCGTTCTCTGGAGCTGTGTTCGCTAAGAAATGCCATAGTGAAAAGCATAGCCGAGGCAAAAAAGACTGTCAATCAAAGCAAGAATTTAACCTCGATCAGTTCTCGGATCGACGTCGCTGATCACTTTCAAGCTTTTGTTCCCAAATTTCAATTTTTTTCTTGATACTCTCAACGTCAGTTTGATGGTTCAATGCCAAATGAACCTGGCGCAGGGCGCCCAGGTAACGAATAGCCAGTTTGAAATCATCCGAACGGAGAGTCGAAAGCTCGTATCGCTCCCTGTACCGAGTTGCACTTTGTTCCAAAAGTTTCAAAGCCAGGTTGATG
>JABEVL010000105.1 GCA_013043995.1 Spirochaetales bacterium
AGGGTCCCCGCCGCGGCCAGGGCCCGAGGGCTTCCTCCGATCCGAGTCGAACCCGCCGGGTGACCTTGGGCGTCGAACCAGTCGATGTTGCCCTGCTGAAACTCGCTGACGGCCCACCCCCCGCCCGAGGATGCGGGCAGGGCTGCCGCCGAGGTGGTCATATCAGCCAGGTCCTGCGGCTGAGCGACCTGATGGGTCGACAAACTGACCGAAGCCAAAGACTCCTGATCCCAACTGAGAACCGCCATGTGGGAAGGGTCGATGAGAGCCAGGCTGCCGTTGCCCGTGCCTCCCCAGGAAGTCTTGCTTTTGACCTTTAACGTGGCGGCGTCGAGGAAAAAAAGACTCCCGTCGTCTTTGAGGGCCCAGACTTCGTGGATAGAAGGAACCTCCGTCACGTCGGAAAAAAAACCAACTTGGTTCAGGCTCGGCAGGGCCTGCCCTGAAACTGAGTACACCAGAAGCCCGTCCGAGGTCGCAACGGCAAGCTCGGAGGAGTCACTGGAAAAGGCCAGGGCCCGGGGCTTGGTTCCGACTCGAAACTCGGCCGTCTGCCCAAGAAAGCTTCCCAGAGGTTCGAGCTTGAGCGACCAGACGGCCCCCGATAGGACCTGCGCCGGAATTTTTGCACTCAGGGGCCGCCAACCGGACGCCGTGAAGCTGACCCTGGACGTGCCGTTGGGTAGGCTGACGTCGCGGATGGTTGAGCTTTCTGGGGTACTGGGTGCCGGGGTTCCCTCGACAAAAACCTTGGCCGTCTGGGGAAAAATCCGCAAACGGATGACAAGTGAAGGATCCGCAGAAAGGAAAGACACACAACCGAGGCTAAAAAACAGCACGAGAATTCGAGTCATTCGCATACCTCACGCTATCACGTTCCAAGCTTTTTTTCCAAGACCAGGTCTTTCTGTAAAGCTTGGACTTCTGGATCGTCTGGAGCCAAGTTCAAGGCGGCCTCGCAGTCCTGAAGCGCACGGGCAGGGTTTCCTGTTTTTGCCCAAGCACGGCTTCGAGCCAGCAGCACCTCGAATTGAAAGGGGACCATCTCGAGGCTGCGGGTGAAGTCAAGGATGGCGGCCTCGTATTCTTCCATCGAACTTTTTACTAAACCTCTGTAATAGAATGCCTTGGAATTGGTTGAATCCCTGTCGACGGCGGCGTCAAAATCGTCCAGGGCGTTTTCGTAAAGGCCCTCGGCAAAGTAGGCCATCCCCCGGTGCGTCAGAACGAGCGATTGAACAAAACTTTGGGGCCCTCTTTTGAGGATGGCGGTGTAGTGGTTGATGGCTTTCTTGTACTGCTTGAGGTTGTGGGCGGTCAGGGCGTCGAGCAGCACCTGGTCCATGTTCTCCGCCGGAAGCGAGGCGTAGTGGTCTTCGTTGTTCCTGGCCGCCGATTCGATTGCCGGAGTGTTTTTCAAGCGTTCAAGAAAGCTGCGGCGCCTTTTGTCGAGCTCGTGGTTCAGTTGGCGCTGGTAGTCGCGGATTTCTTGAAAGATGATGTCCGAAAGCGTCAGGTTGGCGTTCAGGGCGGCGAGTTTCCGCTTGAGCGGCTGATCAAAAGGAAAAAACTGGGATTTATAGATCAGCTCGTGCTCCACCTCTGCCCAAGCGTCCTGCAGGATGGTGCGAACCTGGATTTCGCAGGGTGGGGGAGAAGCCAAGGCGAAGTCTTCGACCAGATCCTGGGGAAGAGAAACAAGAAAGTGCGTGGACTCGTAGCCGAACTCTTTAAAAGACTGGATGGAGCCTTTTTTTTCTTCTTCAAGGACCTTCAGACGCGTCCTGATCACGTCTTCGATCTTCTTGATGTCTTCCATGAAGGGACAAACGATGCGAAGGCCTAAAACATCGTGAATCTGAACCTGTTCAGCGGGCACGCCTTGGCGGATTTTGCGTAAAACCTTGTCAAACCAGCTTTTAAACGTCTTAACGCGGATTTTTATTCCCGGATGAATGGCCAGGGGTTCCAGCCAGGTTTGAAACTTCTGCCCCAGGTTCTGAAGAATCAGTTCATAAAGTTTTCTGTCCGTCTCGTATTCTTGCTCAAGAAGTTTCCGGTTGGGAAGGTTCATTCAAAACCCAGTTCCTTGAGCTGGCGCAGGCTGTCCTGGGCGCTGACGTGCAGGACAAAAATACCGCCGATATCCAGCCACCCGCTTTGGGCGTTCAGCCTATCGTCGACAAGGACCGGAGTTTCGTCCGGTGCAAGGACCATGGAGGCGGCTTTCCCTTTTTCGCGGCTCATGCAGGTCAAAACAGGCACGTCCGGCCCCAGTTCCCTCAGGCACCAGGAACGTTTTTGGGGTTCAGCCCACTGTCCCCTCGGCAAGCCCGTCAAAATGGTCGGAGCGAACCTTCGGGCAAACTCCCAAAGTTCCTTGCCGTCGCTCATCCAGGCGAGTTTGTCGTAAAAACCCGGCGTGCGGGCAAGAACCGGCCACATCTGTTGGTCGCTGATTTCTGCAGGGTAATGCCCTGTGGCCTGAAAAACGCCGCGGTCAAAATCCACAAGGACCCCGTCTAAATCCACAAACAGCCTCATCTTTGTCACGGGAGCCTCCAAAACCAATCTAACGCCTAATAGCTTCCCTGAAAAGAGGAAACATGCACAAAGGAGCTTGCCAAAAATCCTTAAATGAGTCTACATTACAGGAAATCGACGGGGAATTAGCTCAGTTGGTAGAGCGATTGGTTCGCAATCAATAGGTCAGGGGTTCGAATCCCCTATTCTCCATATTTGATCAGCCTCAAGGCCTTTTTCGTAAGGTTTTGAGGTTTCTCATCCTCCCCCGCGCAAGTCCCGAAGCCTTCTGTCGCCGAAATGATTATATTCTAGCCGAGGAAAAAGAGATCATTTTGCTCAACGCAAGGAGACCCTATGGACAAGAAGCAAGTTCTTGGCTTGATGAACAGCCAGATTGAATGGTTGGGACAATCAGCTTTGCGGCTGACGACGAAAAGCGGTAAGGTGATTTACATCGACCCCTTCAAGTTACCTCAGAACCCCCTTCACGCCGATTACATTTTTCTCACCCATTCTCATGGCGATCATTACAACCCGAAAGTCGTCAGGGAACTGAAAACCTCGAAAACTAAAATCATCTGTCCGTTGAACATGAGCTCGGTGGCGACTGATCCGATGGATATCGGCCAAGAAAAGGATTTTGGCGATCTTTGGGTTAAAGCATTTCACGCCTACAATCAGCGGGGATTCCCCCACGCCCCAGGCAAGAGGTGGTTGGGCTTTCTGATCGGCTTTGACCAGTTCACTGTTTACCACGCGGGCGACACGGATTCTCCCCTGGAAATCGCGGACATGAAGCCCGACCTTGCTTTGTTGCCGATTTCGGGGTTTATGACCTTTGGGATCAAGGACGGGGTCGAAGCCGCAAAAAGAGTCGGCGCTGTTGTGACGGCACCGATCCATTATGGGCTCATTCCAGGAACGAGTAAGAATGGGGAAAAATTCACCGCAGCCTATCCTGGGGATTCGGTTGTCCTGACCAAAGTGTAGCTTTGGGGGGGGACCTTAGGCCGAGCGGAGAGCCGCCTGGGGAAGCCGAAGAAGGAAATCAGTTCCTTCGGGCCCTGAGCGAAAGGATACCTTTCCTCTGAGGATCTCTTCTCCCAAAAGTTTCATGCTGTAGGTTCCCAGTCCCCGCGAAGGGTCCTTGGTCGAAAACGACCGCTGAAAGATCTGAAGCTGGACCTCCCGGGGCATTTCCCCCTCGTTATGGACGCTGAAAACGACCTCCTGGGTTTCGAGCACGGCTTTTAGAATCACCCGGCCCCCGAGGGAAGTGGCTTCCAGGGCGTTTTTGAGCATGTTGATCAGAACGCGTTCCAGAAGAAGCTTGTCGGTGAAAAGGGTACTCATGCCCGACTGATCGACAAGTTCGATGGTTTTGCCTTGGGCTATGGGGTGATGCTGGAGCCGATCGATCGTCTGGCGCAGCAATTCCTGGACGAGGACGGCGCTCGGACGGGCCGTGAGTTGGCCGGCTTCGGCTGATTTGAGTTCCCGGAAAGCCAGAATTTCTTCGACAAGATCCTGACTGGAACGCCGGGAAAGGTCGACCAGATCACGAGCCTCGTTGAGGTCGGAAAATTCGGAAAGCAACTGGAGTGCCCCTTGAATCCCGCCGGCGGAGTTCACCACGTCGTGAAAAAAGATGCGCTCCAGAGCCTTGCGGCGTTTCTCAGAACTTCTGTCCCTGACGGTGACGATTAAAAAGGGGCGTTGTTGAAGGGTCCAGGGGGTCGAAGTGACCTCAAGGTCCAAAGACGTGACGAACTCCCCGTTTCTGATCGTGATCCTGCATTCTCCCGATAATTTTTTTTTCTGCTTTCTGCTGAGCATCACGGTGCGCAGAGCCCCGCAAACCGAGCAGGATTCTGAATGCCCGCAACCGTCGCTGGACGTGCGGGAGTTCACGCAATGAAGGGCCTCGCCAAACCGGGCGCCCCGCAGGTCGTCGATTTTTTCGGCATTGAGAAACTGCAAAAACTCCTGGCTTGCCCAAACAAGTTGGCGCTGGTCATTCAGAACGACAGCCTTGGCCGCCAGTGAATTCAAGAATTCCACCAGCACCTTTTGAGACAGGATGAGCTGATAATCGGCTGTCAGTTCTTCAAAATTGGCGCGGCCCGGCAAGGGCAATTCAAAATCGGACAACGTGCTTCTCCTTCCTTCAAAAAAACGCTAGAAATCAGGGATTCCCCTGTTCAGGCGGGCAAACTCGTGATGAAATTTCCGTAGTCCTTGTCCACACGGGCGATGTGTTCCAAAAGCCATTGAACGACCTTGTCCTGGATGAGGATCAAAATGGAGGTGTTGAAACCTTCGGCCTCCAGCCGGCGTCCGATCTTGTCGAGCTCCACCAGAAACGCGTTGTGGAGCTCCTTGTGCTGCGTGTACTTAGGATAGTTGTACTTCTGTTGAAGTTTTTCTTCGTCGCCAAAGTGAAATTGAGCGTACTCACGGACGGCTTTCAGAAGATCCTTGACGCTGCTTCCGCTGCTTCCTCCCAGAAGGGCGACCAAAAGGGCGTTGATGCGCTTAAAGAGTTCCTTGTGTTCCCCGTCCATCGACGAGATCCCTACAGAAAGGACGTCCGACCAGTCGATGCCGATTTGTGCCGCCGCCTTTTCGTCGACGCCGCTGGCACCCAGGTTGAACTGCTCCAGCTCCATCGCCAGAATCGAATTGTTGTAGCGGTTTTGATTTCCGAAAGCTGAAACGCGCAGCGACACGGTGTTCATTTTTTCAGTGTTGGCGACGATGGTATGGATTTCTTCCTGATTCACACTGGCAACCGACTTGATGCCGTGAAAGGCCTTGAGAATTTCCTGGGTGCCCGTGCTCATCTCTTCGGAGGCGGAGCGCACCGACTCGCTGGTGTGGACCAGGGTTTCAATCGAGGTGAGGATCTCGCCGCCGGCCTGGGAGAGTTCTCCCATCGAAGAGGACACTTCTGCCAACGCCTGGGAAAAGGAATCGACTTCGGTACTGATGACGCCCAGGGCCTCGCCGCTTTCCTGACCAGCCTTGAGCGCCAGGGCGACGCGCCCGAGGGTCGTTTTGAGCGACGAGCCGATCCGGTTGGCGTTCACGCTTGTGCCTTCGGCGAGTTTGCGGATTTCACCGGCGACAACGGCAAACCCCTTGCCTGATTCGCCCGCGTGGGCGGCCTCGATCGAGGCGTTGATCGCCAGAAGGTTCGTTTGGGCCGAGATGTTGTTGATGATGTCGACCATCTGCATCATGTCGTCGGCGGCGTGAGAGATCTCCTGGATGATGTTGTTGGTTGAGGTCACTTTTTGGGAACCGCCGCGGATCAGTTCGACGATTTTTGTCATTCCCGAGGCCCGGCTTTCGGCGATCTTGGCGACGCTCGAGACAGAAGCCATGATCTGCTCGATCGAAGCACTGGATTTTTCGATCGACTGAAACTGCTGGTTGACCTGGGCCGCGAGGCTCTTGATCGAGGCCATGATCTGTTCGACCGAAGAGGTCGCCCCGGCGATGTCCAGGTTGAGGTGAACGACCTCGTTGCGCATTTTACTCACACTGGAGCTGATCTGGGAAACGACCTCGGCCGATTCGGTGGCGGCGCTGGCAAGGTGCTCGCCCAATCTCCGGCTTTTAAAAGTCGTGTCGCGGATCCCGCTCAGGATGGCCTGGAGTTTCTCAAGGAAAGCGTTAAACCAAAGGGCCATTTCGCCCAACTCGTCGTTTGAGGTTGTCTTAAGACGGACCGTGAGGTCGCCTTCTTTGCTGGCCAGGGTCTTCAGTGATTTGATTTCCTCGTTCAGGGCCCGAGTCAGGCGGCCGGCGACCCAAAAACCTACGGCCAGCATCAGGATCACGACCAAGGCTCCCAGGATTTCTTGCCAGAACGCCGCGGAGGCTTGGGCGCTCAGCAACTTTTCCTTGAGAACGAGCCTGGCTTTTTGGAAAGAGGTGTTCAGGGAGGTCAGGTCGTCCTGAATTTGCTGTCCAGCTTCGTCAAACTGGGCCATGACAGCGTCGCCGCTTTTTTTCGAAAGCCTGTAGGCCGACTTCATCCTCACGCCGACGTCCCAAAAGCTCTTCAAATGGGTTCTGTAGGCCGAGTAGACGGGGTTCCGCTTGCTATCACTTTTTTGCAGCTGGTCCAAATCGGACAGGGCCTTGTCGAAGGCTGTTTTTCCGTCCTGATCGATCGAGGCCTGATTTTGGGTCAGACTGGCGTCCGTCAAAAATTGCCAAACGTTGCTGCTCTGAAGGTTCAGGTCGGCGGTCAAATCGTCCGCTTGATCCATCTGGTAAACCTTCTGAAGGTTTGCAAGGGTTTTCTGCGCACCCAGGTATTCCGCGTAAAGGTAGGCTCCCAGAGCTGCTGCGATCACGAGTGTCGCCAACAATATCAGAGTGCGGATGTTCAGGTGGAAAGGGATTTTCTTTGCCATGGATTCCTCTGGAATAAGCTGTATTCAGTTTAATCTCGAGGAAGAAACTTGCAAAGTAAAAATCTCAAAAATATTCATTATTCTGAATTTTTTATTTCAGAAAAGGGGCCACAACCGCCTCAAAATCCTTGAAATCCTGGGAGAGCTTTTCTTCAAGACGCGCGCAGGCCTCGGTCTGGCCCTCACGGGCGGCCCTCTCCATTTCAGCAGCGGTTCCGCCCAAGGCCTTGGCGGTCAGGTTGAGGGCGCTCCCCTTGATGGCGTGGGCGGCCGAAGCAACGGTTTCCAGGTCGCCTAAGTCCAGAGCGTAGACCAGGCTCTGGAGGGTTTCCCGCGTCCTGGGAAGGAAGCGCGTCAGGAGGTTCAGCACCAGGTCTCGGTTGCCTAAAAAGACGGCTTCAGCCTCGTCCCAGTCAAAAATCACGGGCCCCGCTGCAACGCTGGACGGCGGCTTGGGGGCGGAAGGCTGCTCGACGGTAAAAGGCCCCCTGCCGGGCAAAAAGTTGATCAGCACGTCGCGCAGGTCGTCGAGTTTGAAAGGCTTGGTGAGAACACCGTTCATTCCGGCGCGCAAGCAGCGCTCGAGTTCTCCTTTCATCGCGCTGGCCGTCACGGCGATGATCGGGCAAGTCACCCCTTCACGGCGCAGCCGGCCCGAGGCTTCGTAACCGTTGAGTTTGGGCATTTGCAGGTCCATAAAGACGATATCGGGTAGGGCCGTCCTGACGGTCTCAAGGATCTGCTCACCGTCGACAGCTGCAAAATTGACGCACCCCAGACGTTTTAAAAGCACAAGGAAAAGCTCGCGGTTGATGTCGTTGTCTTCGGCGATGGCAACCCTGACGGGTTTGTGCTGGGGAGCAGTTCCAGACGACAGCGGAGGGGACTGTAAGGACTTTCCGGGCTGCCAGAGTCCGTCCAGGCCCCGGGTCAGGACCTCGACAAGAACCCGGGGATTGACGGGCTTGTTGAGCACAAAGGCGAAAAGTTCATCGGTACTCGGCGCCACCGAGGGACGCCCCAGGACCGACAAAAGAAGAAGGGGGACCGAAACTGCGGCCGTCTCGGACTTGAGCCAACGGGCAAGCTCAAAAGCGTCTTCGGCCCCCAGGTCCTCGTCGAGCAAGATGGCGCTGGGGTGGGTTCCTTCCCTGTCGGCCCAAAGTCCCTTGAGCTGAGCCCCGTTGCGGGCCGTGCGGACACGGTAGCCCGCCCAGCGCAAGGCTGTTTCTAAAAGCTCGCGCGAGGTGGGGCGATCGTCCACGAGCCAAATTTCGCGGTTTCTACCTTGATTGCCCCATTCGAGTTCGGGGTCTTGGGCCCTGGCCAAGGGAACCGAAAAAAAGAATTCGGTCCCCGAACTGGGCTCGCTGTGGTAGCCGATCTCACCACCCAGCATACGGACAAGCCGCTGGCTGATCGCGAGACCCAGGCCGGTTCCCCCGTACTGGCGCGTGGTCGAACTGTCGCCCTGTGAAAAAACCTGGAAAAGGCTCTGTTCAGCGGCCAGGCTCAGGCCGCAACCCGTGTCCTCGACTCGGAACTGGACCATCTCGTGCCCGGCCGTTCCGAGCTCCTGGTGGCGCACCCTCACCTGGACGTAACCCGACTCAGTAAATTTAACGGCGTTGGACAGGAGGTTGACCAAAATTTGGCGCAGGCGGCTGGGGTCGCCCATCCAAAGACGGGGGACCGAGGGGTCAAGGTCGAGCACCAGTTCCAGACCCTTGCGGAAGGCTGCGAGGCTCACAACGCTGAGGCTTCGCTCAAGAACATCGTCCAGGTCAAAGGGGATGGTTTCCATCGCCATTTGCCCGGCCTCGATCTTTGAAAAATCGAGAA
>JABEVL010000106.1 GCA_013043995.1 Spirochaetales bacterium
CGTCGAAGTCGGTTGAAAACCCGGGTTTCCAACCGGCCGCCACCAACACCCGCCCGTTCCAGTCCCAGTTCCCCAGGGGGTCCGTTACGACTTCGCCGGGACAGTCTTTTTCAAAAAGGGCTTTGACAAGCTGGGCGTTCAGCCGCGTCGCCATGATCCCGATCCAGTCCTGGGACTGAGCCTGCGGCTGGGGACACAACGACCTGTAAGCCTCTTGATAAACCCGGGCGGGAGCCCCTCCCCCAACGATCAGCACGAGGCGCCTTCCCGGCACCTCATCGAGCCAGTTCACCACCAGGCTGTGAAAAGCCGCCAGAAAATCGACGGCAACCCCGCTCGGAGCGACCAGGGAGCCCCCTAAAGAGACAATCGTGGTGGTAGAAGCGTTGGACATTAAAATCTCCTCAAGTTCAATTTTATCGAGTTTAATCCGTCTTCTCAGGGGGGGTCAACGCCGCTATAATGCCGTTTATGTTTCGCTGGCTTTTTCGTAAACGCAAATCAACTCCAGATCCGGACGCCTTCCGCCTGGAACACTGGCGGGCCCAACTGGCGCCTTCCAAGGACTGCCGCTTCCAAAATGAGGCGGGCAAGGGCTATTCGGTCAAGATTGCCGGTCAAAAAGCCCAACTTGACATCTTTCGTCCCCGCCTGTTTGCCTGGACCATCGATCCGCTCTACCGTTACCGCGACTTTGTTCTTGAGGCCGACCTCGGCATCGGCGCCGAGAACGGCTCAAGCGCCGCGGGTCTTGTTTTTAGGTATACAAACGATCTGAACTACTACTACGTTCTGGTTTCCAACACGGGACGCATCCGTTTTGACGTTGTTTTTAACGGGCAACCCATCGTTCTGATCCCTTGGACGGCCCATTCGCTTCCCCTGGAAAAGACCTTTAACCTGACCGTCATCGCCCACGGCCAGCATTTCTCCTTTTACATCGATAAAAACTGGGTGGCTGAAGTGGCCGATGACCACCTTGATGCAGGCCGTGTGGGTTGGGCAGGACAAAACTACGCCGACAGGCCCGTAGCCTCCTTTGACCTCCATGCCTTCGTGCTCGAAAGCCGCCCCGTTGAGGTCGAAGCCCAGTACGCGCGCTGGACCCGTCTGGTCTGGACCGACCCTGCCCAGCGCCGGGTTCTTGCCCAGTCCTTCTTCAGCACAGGCAAGTTTGTCGAAGCCGAGATCCAGCTTAGGCGCGTCCTCGTCGACAACGCCCCGACACGGGACGACCTCTTCTTTCTGGCTCAGTGCGCCCTGAGGCAACAACGGTTCGACGACGCCCTGGCCCTCGTGGACCAGATTCTCGCCAAGGACCCCGGCTGGGAGCTGGCCCTCAAGGAAAAAGCCAACCTTTTTTACCTCCAGAACCGTTTCCTTGAACTCCACGACGCTCTGGGCCCGCTTTTGGAACGCTTTCAGGACGACGACCTGCTGTGGAACCTGGCCGGGCACGCCCATACGGGGCTGGGAAATTTTGACCGGGCCCTCGAGGCCTACACTAGGGCCAGCCAGCTCAATCCCCGGATGCCCCTTTACGCCGTCAACGCCGGCCGGTCGCTGGAGCGTCTTCAACGCCCCGACGAGGCGGCAGAACGCTACGTTGAGGCGGGTCACGAAAGCTTCCGTCAGGAAGCCTGGGATGAGGTGGACGAGATCCTGGACCGTCTGGATTTTCTTGGCTGCGGAACCCTCGTCGGAGCGCAGACATTGCGCGCCAAACAGCTTTTTCAACGGGGCGAAACGCATCAAGCCCGTCCGATTCTAGAAGAAGCCCTGCGAAAGGGCTCAAGGGACAGCGCAGTTCCCTACCTTTTGGCGATCGCAGCCCGGGACGAGGGCGACCTGGATCTCGCCATCCGTTACGTGCGCCAGGCGATCGAAGTAGAACCCCACTTTTATCTTTACCATTTCCGCTTGGCGGAGTGGCTGGAAAAAACCTCGGGGGATTTCGAGCCTTCCCTTCAAAAGGCGCTCGACCAAGGCTCCAATGACCCTTGGGTCCTCAACTTCCGGGGTCGAACCGCAGCGAACCCGGCGGAAAAGACCTTTTACCTTGAAAAGGCCCACCTGGCCCTCCCCGAGGAACCCGTGATCACCATGAACCTTGCCGACCACTACCACAGCTTGGGTCGTTCGGACGAAGCCTTTGCCCTGTTGGCAGATTGGACCGAACACGCAGGGATGGCCAACCTGCGCGGGAATCTCCTTTCGGCAGAACGTCGTTTTGAAGAGGCCGCCGAAGCCTACGACCGCGCCCTGGCGCTTGAACCCCGCAACCTGGACTTCCTGAGGAACGCCGCCTCGTGCAACCTGGAGCTGGAACGCCACTTGCGCGCCGAAGAACTTCTGATCACCATTCTGGACCTGGAACCCTCGGCTCAGGCTTACGTGGCCTTTGGCAACCTGATGCGGGCCATCGGGGATTTTATCCGTTCGGAAGTGGCTTTAAGGACGGCCCTGGATTGGGCGCCTGACGATCCTCAGGCCCTTCTCGAACTGGGGTGGCTCTACCTGTCCCGCCAGAAGTTCTCCCTCGTCCACGGCATCCTTTCAAAACTCAAGTCCCAGGCCCCCCGGGAAGTTCAGGACCTGGAGGCCAGCTACAGGAGGCTTGCAGGAGAAACTCTGGCCTGTGCCCAGTGCGGCCTCACCTGGTGGGTTCCCCTCCAGCTCCCCCTTCAGCCGGCCCTCAAAATTCGCGGTCACCTGCCCGATTCGGCCCCCGCAGGAGAATCCGAAGCCACAGGAAAAATCTTTTGCGTCGGTTGCGCGCAGCAGCACATGAAAGAGGGCCGTTTTTTTTGTCCGGATTCAGGTAAACCCCTCAGTCTCAAGGACGACCGCCTCAAGTACCTGCTCAGACAGTGCCTCGAAGAACCCTTACCTTGACGAACACAGGATTTTCCAGGAAGATGCAAACCTGAGGTGGCTCCAGTTGAAGGTTTCTGTCCGTTGGTTTATCACCCTCTGCACGGGATTGATCTTAGGAGGGCCGGCTTTTTTATCGGCTCAAGACATTATTACGGCTTACAAGTTTTTTGACTCTGTGTCTGCCCGGTACGGAGCTGCAAAAGACTACACGGCCGACATCAGCATCCATCAGGGCAGAGAAAAGATGTACGGGGTCCTTTATTACAAGTCGCCCAACAAGATTCGGATCAATTTCACCTACCCGTCCCATCAGGTCATCTGCTCGGACGGCAATGTTTTGACAGTTTATTTGCCCCGCTACAGCGTCACCTTCACCCAGGCCCTGAAAAAGCGGAGTGAAGCGGCCATCGCATCGATGGCCAGTCACCAGGGCCTCACCCTTTTGAAACAATCCTATTCGATCGCCTACCTGAACGGCCCCAATCCCGAGCCTCTCGACGAAAAGGACAAAGAACCCGTGGTGAAGCTTCGCCTATCCTACCGCACGGGTTCAGAAGCCTTCACAAGCCTTGAAATCGACGTCGGCCAGAATGGTTTCATCCGTCGGATCAAGGGCGTGACCGCAGCTTCAGTCGAAGTTCAATTCGACTTCACCAAGATACAAACCGACATCGGACTTTCGAACAACATGTTCGAGTACGACAGCCCCCCCACGTCCAACGTCATCAACAACTTCCTCTTCGATCCGGAGAAGTAAGCATGGAATCTATCGGTCAGACCCTTCGCCAGGCTCGAGAAAGCCGAGGCTACAGTGTGGAGCAAGTTTCACGGGAAACCAACATTTCGCGTCACTACCTCGTTGCTCTCGAAGAAGATAACTACGAAGCTTTCCCCGCCGAACCCTACGCCGTAGGTTTTCTCCGCAACTATGCCGACCACCTGGGCCTCAACACCGATGAACTGCTCACCCGTTTCAGAACCCTGAAAATCCAGGAACAGCCCACCCCGTTAGCCGCCCTGATCCAGAAACCTTCGCCGATTTCACCCAAACTTGTTTTAGGCGTCGTCATCGTTGTGATAGCGGGCATCCTGGCAATCTTTCTGGTTCCTTCGTTCCTTGATCTGATGAAGAGCCTGCACCAAACCACCCCCCTGGTTCAGGCGGAGGCCAAGCAAAAAACTGTTGAGCTTACCGCCGACCAGAAGACGCTGGACCGCCGTGTTTTTGTGGGCGACACCCTTGTGATTGATTTTAACGGAAAACCGTACAAATTCCTCGTGAAGTCGCTCGGTAACGAACTCACCCTGGCGGGCGACTCGACAGTCTACAAACTCCATCTGGGTGACACGCTCTACCTCGACCTGGACGGCGACACGACCCAGGACGTCCGCTTCTTTTTGAAGGACATCTCCCCGGGTCACGCCGATAAGGGAGCAGAACTTTCCGTGGAACGTCTGGGCGCTGTCACCCCGCTGGCCGCGGGTGTGCCGAGCGTCGGCTCCGAGAACCTCACCAACACCCCGGCCCCCGGGTCGACAGGGGTCATCCAAGAAGCCCCTATCGTCCTTCAGCAAGGATCGCAGGCCAAACCGTTTTCAGTCGACGTTGTGTTCCATGCTCCGGCACTTTTCCGCTACATCGTCGACGGCAACCTCCGGCAAGAAAATTTTTACAACAAAGGCCAGACGATCCACATTGATGCGGACAAAACCGTCAAGCTCTTCGTTTCTAACGCGGGGTCTGTTGAAGTTCAGGTCAATGGAAACGACCTTGATTTGGGAAAAAACGGCCACGTGGCCACAAAAATCCTGGAATGGACCAAGGATGCGGCCACCGGCAACCTTCAGTTAGTTGCCGATCCCTTGTACTGACGAGCCCGACTTGTCCAGCAACTCGCCCTACCTGACGAACCTCAACGAGGAGCAACGCGCTGCGGTTGTCCACGGCAAACCGCCCCTCCTGATTCTGGCAGGGGCAGGCTCGGGGAAAACCCGGGTGGTCACAACCCGGATCGCCTACCTCATCGACCAGTTGTCCTTTTCACCGGATCAAATTCTCGCCGTCACGTTCACGAACAAGGCGGCCCGTGAGATGCAGGAGCGCGTGAATCTGCTTCTGGCCGATCGGGCCCCGGATTCTCCCTCCGGCCACGTGCTGATCAAAACTTTTCACAGTTTCTGTTCCTGGTTTTTAAGGCGGAACGCCGCCAGCGCCGGGCTGGACCCCTACTTTGGCATCTACGACGACGAGGATTCCCTCTCCTTGGTCAAAACGGTTCTTCCTGAACACCTTTCACCCCACGAGGCCAGGAACTTCCTTCACGCGATCAGCCGAGCCAAGGACGACGATTTGAGTCCCGACGACGAGCTGGGGTCCATCAGCTTTCACCCCGAATTTCCCGAGGTCTACCGTCTGTACGAAGAGAAACTTTCAGCCTCGGGGAACGTCGACTTCGGCGGCTTGATCTTAAAAACCGTTCGCTTGCTGCGAAAAAACACCGAAATCCGTTCGAGAATCCGGCAAAAATTCCTGGCCATCCTTGTCGACGAGTACCAGGACTGCAACGGCGCTCAGTCGGCACTTCTGGAACAGCTTTACGGGCCGGCAACCTGGCTCACGGTCGTTGGCGACGACGACCAATCGATTTACGGCTTTCGGGGGGCCGACGTCCGTCATATCCTTGATTTTTCAAACCGATTTCCCGGGACTTCGGTGATACGGCTGGAGCAAAATTACCGCTCGACGGGTCACATCCTGGCCATTGCCAGCCAGGTTGTTCAGCATAACCGCTCCCGGCTGGGTAAAACCC
>JABEVL010000107.1 GCA_013043995.1 Spirochaetales bacterium
GCGGAAAGATCATCGCCTCGTTCTTGTCCAACCCCTGACCTACGTGAACCGTACGGGCGAGGTTCTCCCTGCTTTGCTCAAACGTTTCAACGTTTCAGTCGAAAACCTTTTGGTCGTCGTGGATCAGCTGGACCTAGCCCCAGGGATGGTTCGAGTAAAACCGCGGGGGGGACACGCGGGTCATAACGGTTTAAAGTCGATCGAAGAAAATCTTAAGAGTCAAAATTACCGCCGCTTGTGGGTGGGGGTGGGTCGCCCGCGATCGGGAGCTGAGCAGATTGCTCACGTGCTGGGCCGACCCGAGCCCGACGATTTTGTCAGGATCCAAAGCGAAATCACACGTGCCTCTGAGCTTCTTTGGTCGATGTTTCTTAAACTTGAAAAATCTGAGACTTCGATCCAAGGTGATTTTTGGGAAAATTTTCAAAATGAAGTCAACCAGCGGCCAACGCCGCGTCCTTGAAACCTTAGAAAAAACCTTTAAAAGCTGGCAATCCCGAGGTTACAACGTCGTTCCGGCAGGCGTGGCCTACTCGGGAGGGATGGATTCGGGGGTCCTTCTTTGGGGTGCTGTCCAGATTTTGGGACGAGGGCAGGTCGTCGCTCTGTGGGTTGACCACGGGGTTCGGCCCGAAGCAGAACGCCGGGCCGAAGCCTCGCTCGTCCAGCAAAACTGTCTTTCCTTGGACATTAGCCTAAAAACATTCGGCCCGCCGAGCCTCGATCTTTCGGGGCAAGGCCCCGAAGACAGTTTCAGACGTTTCCGCCTCGGGGCCTTGGTTCAGGGGGCAAAAGACTCAGGACTTGCCTGCCTGCTGACAGCCCACCATGCCGACGACCAGGCTGAAACACTTCTCATGCGTCTTTTTCAGGGCCGCTCCTGGGACGGTTTGGCCGGAATTCCTGAAATTCGCGGGCCCTTCTTTCGTCCTTTTCTGCAACTCTCCCGCCAGGAATTGAGGCAGGCTGCGGATGAGATCGGGCTGATGTGGCACGAAGACACGAGCAACTCCGGCAGTGATTACCTGAGAAACTCCTTAAGAAACGAAATTCTTCCCCAGATCCCTTAAGACTTTTCCCCGTGCCCGAACCGCTTTACGCGACTGGGGAGACCTGTGGCGTCATTTGCACCAAAGCCCGGAGGTTCCTGACTCAGGATGGAAGCTCGACCCCTTGGGAGCGGTCCTTCCTCGTCAGATTTGGGAGTCCTGGCCTCAAAGTCAGAAAGAAACACAGCTTTTGACCGTCGCCCGCCGTGTATGCGGGAGTAGTTCCCCGGCATTCACAAGAATCTCCCGCCGATTTTTGGAGACCTTGACCACAGGGGGCGCTCCCAACACAGCTTCCTACAACAACTGGAAATTTCAGAAAAACTCAGATGAAGTCTCCTGGCGTTGGATTGTTGAAGTTCCAGCTTTGAGTTATCATGTGAGGGTCGAATGGAATCGGACTTACGAACTCCCCGGCTACACGGTGAGTTTTCATCGTGAAGAGCAGGAGGTTCCGGGTTTCTGGGTGAGCGTCCCGGAACCGGAACAGGGCTTGGTCTGGAGAAGTCTGGGGGATTCCGAAGCCTGGACGCTTCCAAACGGCAAGATTTCGGATAAACGGTGGCGTTGCCGGCACGGCGGCCCCGCAGGGTTATTTAATAAAGGACTGCTGTTTGCGATTTTCGACCCTCAAAAACCACGTTTGCTCGGGGAGTTTGGGGCGCCCGGTTTGATTAAAGAGGGTATTTTTGTTAAGTTGATCCCACGGAGTGTTTGATGAACGACGACGACAAGGAAAACAAGGGACCGGGCGGTAGTCCGCAGCCTCCTTTTGATTTTCGAAAAAATCGCTTGGCACTTGTGCTGTTCCTGGTGGTAATAGGCCTTTTGGCGGCCATCCTCTTTTCCAACGACGCAAGCTCGTCGAGGCCGATTCCTTACTCGACATTTCTGGAGTACCTCGACCAAGGGAAGGTCACCAGCGTCACAATCGTAGATCAAGATCAAATTGACGGCAATCTTTCGGTGAATTCCGGAAATCCCGTGTCCTTCACGACGCGGATCCCGTACGTCGACTTGAAGTTGCTCGACGAATTGCGGGCTAAAAATGTCACGATCACGGGGGCTCAAAAGGGCGTCTCGCTTTTCAAGGTTTTTATGGACTTCATGCCCCTGGCCATTGGGATCATCCTGATTTGGATGGTGTTTCGCCAGGTTCAAGGCGGAAATGGAAAAGCGTTTGGCTTTGGCAAAAGCCGGGCGAAAAAATATAACGAAAAGGGAAAACGCGTTCTTTTTGGGGACGTTGCAGGGCAGGAAGAGGCCAAGCACGAGCTTCTTGAAGTCGTGGAGTTTCTCAAAAGTCCCGAAAAGTTTACCAACATCGGCGCCAAGATCCCCAAGGGGGTTTTGCTCGTCGGTATGCCCGGAACGGGTAAAACCCTGCTGGCCAAGGCCGTTGCCGGCGAAGCCAATGTGAATTTCTTTCACATGTCGGGTTCTGATTTTGTCGAAATGTTTGTGGGCGTTGGCGCCAGCCGTGTCCGCGACCTTTTTGAGAACGGACGTCAAAATTCTCCCTGCATCATCTTTATAGATGAAATCGACGCCGTGGGCCGCACCCGGGGTGCCGGTTACGGCGGTGGGCACGACGAACGCGAGCAAACCCTCAACCAGCTTCTGGTCGAGATGGATGGTTTCGACACCAAAGACGGTGTAATCGTGATCGCCGCGACCAACAGACCCGACGTTCTGGACCCGGCTTTGCTGAGGCCCGGCCGTTTTGACCGGCAGGTCGTTGTCGACATGCCCGACGTCAAAGAGCGCGAAGCCATCCTCAGCATTCACGCCTCGCGCATCAAACTGGCGCCCGACGTGGATTTAAACCGCTTGGCTCGGGCGACCCCAGGTTCTTCGGGCGCGGATATTGCCAACATCGTCAACGAGGCCGCACTTTTTGCCGCAAGACGGGGGCAAGTTGTCGTTTCAATGGAAGACTTTGAAGAAGCCCGGGACAAGATTCTCATGGGAATCGCCCGGCGTTCCAAGGTCATCACTCCCAAGGACAAGCTGGCCACAGCGTACCATGAAGCCGGCCACGCCCTCCTCCATTATTACCTCAAGGACGCCGATCCTCTGCACAAGGTCACCGTGGTACCCCGTGGGCGGGCCCTGGGCGTCGCCTTTTCCTTACCCGACGAAGACAAATATTCCCGTGGTAAGAACTGGCTCATGGACCGTATCCGCATTTCCTACGGCGGTTACGCCGCTGAGGAGCTCGTTTACAACGAAACGACGACGGGAGTGCAGAACGACCTTGAACAAGCCACGGCAATGGCCAGGCGGATGGTGACGGAATGGGGAATGAGTGAAAATATCGGCCCCATGGCCTTGGGCGCTGAAGGTGAGCCCATCTTTCTTGGAAAAGAAATCGCCACGCACAAGGACTACTCCGAAGAAACCGCGCGCCAAATTGACGCCGAAATTCGCAGGATCCTTTCAGGATGCCTGGAAGACGTGAGGGGCCTGCTCAAGGAACACCGGGAAGAACTAGAAAAACTGGCCAACCGTTTGGTCGAAAAAGAGACTCTGGACGACGCGGAGATTCGGGACTTGCTGGGCTTTCCGCCCCGGGTTTTTCCAACGGTAGAATAGGACCATGCTGAAAAGCCTCGTCGGCTTCCTGCTGTTCCTGACCTCGGCGGTGTTCGCCGAATCGTCGGCGCCTGCCGACCTGGCGCTGGCCCGTGCGGCTTTCGACCGCGCCCGAGACGCTTTTTTACGGCACACGATCGTGGACCGCCTCCCTGTGGTGGCGGTTGATCCTTCCCCCCGCGTGGTTCCCTTTTGGCC
>JABEVL010000108.1 GCA_013043995.1 Spirochaetales bacterium
ACGGCGACCCCCGGGATCTGGTATTCGACCTTGCCCCAGACACTCCGGAAGACCGCGTTGTCCGCACTGACAAAATTCGCCGCCAAAACAAAAAACGCCAACATGACCAGGAATTTCACCATGGTGTGCCTCCTTTAAATCTTGAGGCTGGCGGCAAGGGCCGCAAGCCAAATCACATTGCTGTCTGTAAAAGCCCCGCTGGGAAGAAACCCCGCCGCCGTGATCCCCAAACTCCATTCGCTGGTAAAGTCCCAGGTGCCGTAAAAAGTGCCTTCCGTACCCAGATAAGGCTGGGTGTTGTTCGGGTCGAGGTTTTGAACCACGGCCTGGTAAACCCCGTTGGCTCCGGCGGCGTTCAGGTTTTGATTTTCTGGAGTCGTCTGAAACAGGGAATCCACTTTCAGCCCAAACTCGGCGTGGCTGGCAGGCCGAAAACTTGCCCCAAGTCCTGCTTCTGCCACATTCCAAAGGGAAAGCGTTGAAAGAACAAGGGACGGGCCCCGATCTGAAATCGGCACAAAACCGTCCGCGGCGTTTGAGGTCAAACGGTGGGTGTACAAACCTTCAGCCTGGGCCGTCCATCCCGTACCTGGAAAGTTCCAAGTCACGCGGGCCCCGCCCAGGGCCGACCAACCCGTCGAAACTGTACCCACCAGGGTCGACGCCGTCACGTAGAGATCGTAGTTCAGAGGTGAAAGAGGACCCGAAAGCTGCGCCGTGTAGTAAAGCGTGTGGACGTCACCCGACGAACGAAGGTCCCACTGGCCCAAAACCTGCAAATTCAGGTCCTGACGGGCAAAAAGTTCAGCGTAGCGGTAATTGAGCATTCCAATCACCCTTTTGGGGGCAAACTGGAAAATCAACGGGCTGCTCCCCCACGAGTAGTAGCTCGAACTATCGACGTAATCCTGGTTTGAAACCTGGACGAGACTGTTCTGGGTCGCCACAAGCCCTGTGTAGTACCCCTCAAATCCCAACCTCTGTTTACCAAATTGCCAATTCATCGAAGCCCCGTCCACCCTGGAGTTCAAAACCCATCCCGTCAGATCGCTTTGGACTCCCCTGCCGACGAACCAGTTGCCCCAGCTGTCCTTGCCAAGCGGCGCCGTTCCGCTGAACGAAAAAGACAGAAAGTCGACGGTCATGTTCGGAACCGGAAGGTTGGGCACCGCGTAGGGATTGTTGTTGCTGTCCAGGAATGAAAAGGCCGCCTGGGTCTCAAACCTGGCCCAGGCAGAGAGCGGCGATGAGAGCAAAAGAACCGCCTGGTTGGACTGGACCGAGGTCCAATCCGAGGAATTGACGTGGCTGAAGGCCGAAACGTCGTTCAAAGTCAACTGTTCGTCCCACGCAGCGATGGAGGTGAGCGGAAAGAGGCCTAAAAGCAGAAGGGGTAAAAACTTTTTCATCCGTTGGCTCCGTTCTTGCTGCCCCAAACGTCCATCACCCGGCCCAGAATTCGGATCGCACGCGTGCCGTCCAACCGGGTGTCAGGATCTTCGGTAGGGGATAAAATCATTCTATACGTCAGTTCACGAAAAGCGTAGCGGGGACCCGGAAAAAGTGAATACCACATCCCCCCGTGGATACCGAAAGACTTCATCAAAAGAAAAGCGTACTCCTGAAGGGAAACCGCGGCGTCGATCGACGTGTTCGCAGGAGCCCATTTGAGTTGCTTCAGAAGATCAAAGCTCCTCTGCTCTGTGACGTCTTCGGCGAGGTTGTTGGAAGCCACAAGGACCAGATACGAGGCCTGACCCCAAGTCAGATTCGAACTCTTGAGCAGTTGATCCATAAAGGACGAGGTCTGGCCCCAAAGCGCAGTCCCCGCAAAAAGCAGGAAGAGCAACACAAGATTTTTTTTCATTAAACCACCTGGCAAATGTTGACTAATTTGCATTATAATTCAATTTCGGAAAAAATCCAGTTCTGTCAAGCGAGGAAACCGTGAACAAAAAAGCTTCTCAGCCGTGGACACTGCTGCTCATCCCCCTGGGCATTGGTCTTCTTTTCTTGGCAATTTCCTTTTCTTCGTTCTCAAAAAATCTGGATAACGGTCTTTACGACAGTTTTTTGCACATCAAGCCTCCCATACACCAGTCAAAATCGATCTTATTGCTCGACGTCGACGATCACGCCATCGACGGAATCGGAGCCTGGCCCTGGCCCAGAAATCTCATGGCCGACGGACTGATCACGATGAAAGAAATGGGTGTCCGTTACGCCGTCTTCGATATTGAGTACATCAACCCCAGCCCGCCGGGCGTCAACCGCATCTACCTGGAAAACGGCCTCAAAAGCGAATTTCAGCAAAAATTCGGCGACCTGAAAAGCAACATCGGCGACCTTTTCACCGCCCTCCGCACCCGGCAGATCCCGTTGCGCGGTTCTTCCGACTACGTCAACGAGCTCATGGGCCAGACCGATCAGTCTGAAAGCGACCTCTACCAGAAGACCCTGGACGTTGCTATCGACAACGACCTTTTTCTGGGCGAAGCCATGGCCTTTCAGGGTTCCAGCTACGTGACCCTCAACCTCCAAAGATCCTTCAGCGATACTCTTTCGCCCCAACTGCGCCAAATCGCAGTCCGCAGGTTTTCTAAAAAAATCAACGTTCCTGGGGCCTTTCTTCCTGTAAAAATGCCTTACGTTGATTTTCTCGTTCCCGTCAAGGACGTCTCCTTGCGGGCAAAAAACGCAGGGTTTACCAACGTCCCGATCGATCCGGACGGCAAACGGCGCCGCATCCGCCTGGTCGAACAGGTTGCCGGCCGCTACTACACCCAGCTTGCCTTCACGCCCCTGCTCGACTGGCTCGGTGATCCCCAGGTGACGGTTTACCCCCACCGTATCGACCTGACGGGCGCCCATTTTCCCGACGGCAAGGTTCTCAACGTCCAAATTCCCCTCGACCAAAACGGTAACATGCTCATCAACTGGCCGCACGCAACCTACCTGCACAGCTTCACGCACAGGTCCTTTTACGACGTCGTCGATTACCGCCGCAGGGAGGTCGCTCTTGGGAGTTTTCTGGACGCCTTTGCAGCCCGGCAGTCCTGGCAGGCTTACCCGAACGGCACACCGGTCCTGGACCTTTCCCTGGCCTGGAAGGCCCTCGAAGCCGCAAGGAAAAAGGCCCTGGCCAGCGGAAAACCCTCGGAAGTCGCCGCCTACCTGAAGGGTTACGCAGACTGGCTGGCCAAGATGGACGCCTTTGACAAAAGCGACACGCAGAAGGTTCTGTTTCAGGCCCTGGACTCGATTCAATCCGCCCTGACCGACCCGGGACAGCTGGCCCTGCTTCATGGCGAAATGGAGCAAACACAAAAAGCCTTTGCTTCCTTTCACGAACAGTGGACAGCGTTCAAGGCCCTCCACGACAGCCTGAAAGCCAGCCTCGACGGCAAGTTTGTCATCATGGGCTGGACAGGGACGGGGACCTCTGACCTAGGAACGAACCCCTTTGACAACGAGTACGTGAACGTCGGCACCCACGCGTCTGTCGTGAACACCATCCTTCAGCGTCAGTTTCTTTCGGATTCGCCGATTTGGATCGCCCGGACGCTGATGGTGCTTCTGCCCCTGCTTCTGATCTTTCTGATCCGCAATCTTTCTCCCCTGAAGCAAAATCTGGCGGGAGTTGCCTTTGTTCTGGTCCTTTTTGGATTTTCACTTTTGTTGTTTGTTTTTGCGGGCGTTTACTTTCAAGTCTTAAACCCGCTTGTGGCGGTTTTTCTGTCTTTTGTTGTTTTTTCCCTGGTCAGGTTCTTTTCGAGCGAAAGGGAAAAAAGTTTCTTGAGGAAAGCGTTTGGCACCTACCTTTCAGGAGAAGTGATCAACCAGCTCGTCGAGAATCCTGAAATGCTCCAACTGGGCGGTCAGGAGCGGGAAATGACGGCGATGTTCACCGACGTTCGGGGATTTTCCACGATTTCGGAACAGCTGGAACCCTCCCAGCTGGTCGCCCTGCTCAACCGCTACCTTTCGGCCATGAGCGACCTGATTCTCAACAACCGCGGCACCATCGACAAGTACGAGGGCGACGCC
>JABEVL010000109.1 GCA_013043995.1 Spirochaetales bacterium
CTATGGGCACGGCGCGTTCTGACTGCTTTGGATGCCTTCCAACGCGAAACAAGAAAGGTGGCGTCCGGCGATTATTCAGTCGCGCTGGAATATACGCCTTACGAAGATCTCAATTCAATTCTCAATGAGTTTGAGTCTTTGCGCGAAAAGATTTGGCTGAAAGAACAGGACCTTCGTGACTCAGAGTACCGTTTCAGGCGGATGTTTGAAGACGCTCAAATCGGAATCATGCACACCACGATTGAAGGAAGCGTTCTAGATATGAATCAGTCCATGGCGTCGATTCTCGGCTGTGCGACTCCCGTGGAAGCCGTGGAGTACTACTCAAGTGCCGATCGGCTTTTTCTCCACCCTGAAGAACGCAAAAGCCTGGTTCATCAATTACAGTCCGACCCCCAAGGCAAGATCCGAGTGAAAACCGAGTTTGTGGCTCAGGGCAGCCAAAAGCCGATCTCTGTCAGTTTGTATTTAAGTCGGGTTTTTGACCCTCAAAGGTCCGAATTTATTGTTGAAACCTTTTGTGAGGATATTTCAGAAATCTTAAAAGCCGAACAGGCCATCCTCCAGTTGAATCAAGACTTGGAACGTAAGGTTTCTGAACGGACACAACACCTTGAAATTGCCCTTTCCGATCTCAGGACGGCGCAGGAGCACTTAGTCCAATCCGAAAAGCTGGCGGCTCTGGGTCAACTCATCGCCGGGATTGCACACGAGATCAACACCCCACTTGGAGCAATTTCAGCATCCAATGAAAACATTTTGTCTCTTTTAAAAAAAGTTCTGGAAAACCTTCCGTGGTTAATGCAGGTTCTTACCCTGGAACAAAGGGCATCTTTTTACCAGCTTTACGAATTAGGTAGCCGTGAAATTGTACTGATTTCCAGTGCCGAACTCAGGCAAAAAAGAAAAAATCTGACAATTTTTCTTGAAAGACACGGAATCCCCCCCGAAGCCGACTTCATAGACAACCTTGCCGATCTGGGAATTGAGGGGGAATTAGAAAAGTTTCTCCCGCTTTTAAAAGATCCGCTTGGCCAAGACGCCGTCAGAATGATCAACGAAATGTTAAGCATGGAAAGGTCGTGTTCTATCATCAACGAAGCATCGGACAAGGCTGCCAAGGTCGTCCTGGCCCTGAAAACATTTTCACATCAGGAACAAAGTGAAAGTTTTCAGTCCCTTCGCGTTCAAGAGGGTCTCGAGACGGTTCTCACCCTGTTTCAAAACAAGATCAAATTGGGTGTCGAAGTTGTTCGACGTTACGATTTCAACGATCCGATCATGGGTTATCCGGATAAATTAAACCAGGTTTGGACCAATTTAATTTCCAACGCACTTCAGGCCATGGAGTACAAGGGAACACTGGAAGTCGTTGTTCGCAAAGAAGAGTCTTTCGTCCTCGTCGAAATCGTTGATTCAGGTCCTGGGATTCCAGAAGAAATTCAAAATAAAATTTTTGAACCCTTTTACACAACAAAGAAGCCAGGCGAAGGGAGCGGATTGGGCTTGGATATAAGCCGCACGATCGTTTTGGAACACAAGGGAGCGATTACTTTTAAGAGTGTCCCCGGCCATACTGTTTTTTCTGTCCGTTTACCGGTTGTCATCTGAGTGCCCCGCGTTGTTCCAATTCTTTCAGGTGCGAACGATCGTCACGAAAAACGACTTTCCAATTTGACAAAGGTTCCCCAGGCCTGGCCTCGACCAATGTTAAGGAAGTTTGGTGAACAACGGGATTTTGAAATAGGTTGGACAGCGCAGAGTTTTCGAGGGCCCACAGGAAAATCTGAATGGCAAGTCCATGTGAAACCCATAAACATACACTACCCGGTGAAAGCTGTTTTTGGACAAACTCAGTAAGCCGCAATCGTACCTGGAGAAAACTTTCCTGTTTTTGAGGTACCCATTGATCAGGAAAGAGCCAGAACTTTTCGTTTTCAGTGCGCCATAACTCATTGATTTCACTTTTTGTTTTCCCTTCCCATGGCCCAAAGTCCAGTTCCTGAAGGGCGTTGGAAGTTTGTACACCAAGATGAGGCATCCTGTACCCGTCGATGATTTGAGCTGTCGTTAGAGCCCTTGGGGCCGTGGAGCTCCAAATCTCGCTCAGGTTGATCCGAACTAAACTGCGGGCTAATAGCTCAGCTTGAAATTTCCCCAGAGGGGTAAGAGGCGAATCTTGCCGCCCCTGGAGTCTTTTTTCAAGGTTCCACTCCGTTTGACCGTGTCGGGCAATATAGAGGAAGGATTTTGAACTCACGGGCGGTTCCTCAAACCAAAGACTGGAGAAGGCGCCAAGGTCCACGTCGAAGAAGGATAGTTGAGTTCAAAATAATGACAAGCCTGCGAAGCTGACTCCGGGCTTGGATAAATAAGAACAAAAGCGCCCCCGCCACCTGCTCCGGAAAGTTTTGCGCCCAGGGCACCTGTTCGATTTTTTGCAGTTTCAAAAATGGTTTTAAAAGTTTCAACTGAAAGTCCCAACAATTTTAACGCCTTCTGGGCCTGTGTGAAAAGTCGACCAATTTCATGATCCAGTCTTTCGGTCTCATTTTGGAAAAGAAGCGCTCCTTGGTTGGCGATTTCCCCCAGACTGGCTAGGGTCGAACTGACCCCTCGGGTGTCTTTGATGCGTTTTTCCGCCAGGCCTTCAACGAGATTCTTGGTAGAACTCAGGCGGGGAATCGCACCGATGACCAAATTGGGGCGCCTGAACTTTAAGGGTGTCAACGAAATTTCATCTTTTTGACGCTGAAACTTCCACCATCCCTCACGTAAAGCCAGAGCCGTATCAAACCCAGAAGGGTTTCCATGAAAATAGCTTTCCGCACCCCGGGCGAGCGTGTCCCAGCTGAATTCTCCCGACAAAGAAGGTGACGGAAAAAAAAGTTGGGCAAAGGCGGCACAGAGAGCTCCGGACGAACCAAATCCGCTTCCGACCGGGACTTCAGAACTGATGAAAAGATCACCAGGTTGCAGGGGGGAAAGCCCTGCCTGAAAACGCATTTTTTGAAAGTGTTCAACGAGATTTCTTAGAACTGGCTGAAATTCTGCTGGAATCTTTGAGAAACTCCAAGATTCTTGAGGTGTCCAGGAAAGTTTCAGGTTGCTTTCCAGGCTTAAACCCACGGCAGGATGCCCCCAGACGACGGCGTGTTCACCAAAAAGTAGAAGTTTACCGTGGGCACTTGTCCATGTTTTTTCAATTTTCAAAACAAATTCCTTCTGAAC
>JABEVL010000110.1 GCA_013043995.1 Spirochaetales bacterium
CTTGACGACCTTGTCCTCGATGCTCGGGCAGTAGCGGGGACCGTTGCCGACGATTTTTCCGCTGTAGAGGGGACTCCTGTGCAGGTTGTCTTTCAGGACCTGGTGGGTCCGCTCGTTGGTGTAGGTGATGTAACAGGGGAGCTGGGAGCGTTCGACGTTCAGACTCCCAAAAGAAAAGGGAACGATGTCCTCGTCGCCGAACTGGGCTTCCATCTTGGAAAAATCGAGGCTGGAGCGCTTGACCCTCGCCGGGGTGCCTGTTTTTAACCGCCCGACCTTGAAACCCAGCTCGCGCAAGCGCCGGTCGAGTCCGTAGGCGCTGGGTTCTCCAAGACGGCCGCCGGGCGCAGACCATTCCCCGACAAAAAGCTTTCCGGCCAAAAAAGTGCCCGTTGTCAGAACGACGACCTTGGAACTGAAGCGCTTGCCCCGCTCCGTCACCACACCTTCGACGGCAGTTTGGTCCGCGTTTAAAAGAAAGTCTGAAACGGTGTCCATAAAAAGGGTGAGGTTTTTTTGACCTTCAAGGGTTTTGCGCGCTAGAACCGCGTAAGCCAGCTTGTCGGCCTGAGCCCGCGGGGCCTGGACGGCGGGTCCCCGTGAACGGTTGAGCACCCGGAACTGGATCATCGTCGCGTCGATCAGGCGGCCCATCTCGCCCCCCAGGGCGTCGATCTCACGGACCATATTGCCCTTGGCAAGTCCGCCCACTGCAGGGTTACAGCTCATGCGTCCGATCGTATCCAGGCTTTGGGTGATCAAAAGCGTCTGAAAGCCCATCCGGGCCAGGGCCAAGCCCGCCTCGATCCCAGCGTGACCCGCACCGACCACAACGGCGTCAAAATCCATTCTTTCTGCCTCTTTTCCTTATTTTTCCCCTGTCTTTATATAACTAAAACAATCGTCTATCCAAGACCTCGGCCTGCTTGACAGCCGGCGTTCCCCTGATATTTTAGACACATGCCCCAAGACGCCCGCCCCCGTTACGAAAGACCGGTCCGCGACTTTATTCACCAGGATTTTCTCACCCTCGACGAAAGCTGGACCTCGGCGCGGGCTCTGGACGAGGTTCGCCGGCTGGGGGACGAGCTCAAGATCTTTTACTTTTACACGGTGGACGCCCAACGCCGCCTGACGGGCGTTGTTCCTGTCAGACGTTTTCTTGTGGCCCCTCCCGAAAAGCTTCTCAAAGACATGGCTCAGCGCAACCTGGTGACCATCCGAGACGACCTGCCCTTGGTCGAGGCCGCCAAGAGCTTTACCCACCACAAGTACCTTTCACTCCCGGTGGTCGATGGGGAAGGCTGCGTCGTCGGTGTCATCGACATCAAGGCGCTGACGGGATTCGACGTTGACCTGAACGACCGCCTGCGCCTGGATGAAATTTTCCAGACGATCGGTGTGCGCCTGGAGTCCCTGGGTAAGCAGGGTTTGGGAAGCGTTTTCAAAGGGCGTTTTCCCTGGCTTTTGGCCACGGTCGCCAGCGGGTTCGTTTGCGCCTGGCTGGCAAGCCATTTTGCCCAAGCGCTCGAAAAAAACATCCTGCTTTCCTTTTTTATCGCCCTGGTCCTCGCCTTGGGCGAGAGCGTGAGCATCCAGTCTATGACCCTGGGTTTTCAGGAAAACCACAAACCCGCTTCGGAACGCCGCAGGTACCCCAAGATGCTGGGCCGCGAGGCCATCACAGGACTGATGTTGGGCGTTCCGCTGGGGGTGGGCGTCGGACTCCTGGCCTGGGTGCTCAATCCCCGGGGCTATGCAGCTTTTGTGATTGCCGGCAGCGTGGCCCTTTCGATCCTGAACGCCGGTGTCATCGGGCTTTCTTTTCCCTACCTGGTCAACCTTCTGAAGGCCGAGCCCAAGATCGCCGCAGGCCCCTTAGTCCTCGCTATCACCGACGTCGCGACGATTCTCGTTTATCTTTCGGGGGCCTTGTTTTTTTTGGGTTCCTGAGGGTAAGTCCTCGCCCCGCGCCTCCAATCGGATATTTTTTTGAAAGACCTGCACCAAGGACTCTTGCTTAAAATACACACGTGTGTTAAATGAATTTCGCGCGATTTTGAAGGTTTTTTTCCGGGGTCTTTTCATTTTTTGGCGGCACGGGTAAAAAGGACCAGGAGTTTTTCATGGAAAAGTGTCCTTGTGGATCGGGCCTTGTCTATTCGGCCTGTTGTGAACCCCTCATTCGAGGCAAGCAAGAGGCCCCCACGGCCGAGGCGCTGATGCGGGCGCGCTACACCGCCTACGCCAAGGGAGAAATCGAGTTTATCGAATCCTCGCACGAGCGTGACCAGCAAGACCAGGTCTCTATAGAGGAAACCCGCAAATGGAGTCAAGAATCCACCTGGCACGGTCTGAAGATTCTTTCCAAGGAAAAGGGCGGGGTGAACGACGAGACGGGAAAGGTTGAGTTTGTCGCCAGCTACTCCCAACGCGGTTTGCGGGATTCCTACCACGAGATCGGCGAGTTTAAGAAAGTCAACGGGCGCTGGTTTTACGACAAGGGGACGATCGTTCCCACGACCATCGTCCGGGACGGCCCCAAACTGGGCCGCAACGATCCGTGTTTTTGCGGAAGCGGAAAAAAATATAAACTTTGTCACGGTCGATAACCGGGACAGGTCGTTAAGGAGTTCGTATGCCAAACTCACGTCAGAGCGGGGTTCTTCTTCATCCCACGTCCCTGCCAGGTCCGTACGGAATCGGTGAGCTGGGAAAAAACGCTTACAGTTTCATCGATTTTCTTGCTTCAGCGCGTCAAAAGCTCTGGCAGGTTCTTCCCCTGGGACCGACGGGTTACGGAGATTCTCCCTACGCGTCTTTTTCGACGTTCGCCGGCAACCCCATGCTCATCAGCCTGGACCGTCTGGTCGAAGAAGGCTGGCTGGAGCCGATTCGTGACGTTCCAGAGTTTGATCCCCAAAAAGTGGACTACGGTTGGGTCATCTGGTGGAAGATGCCCCTTCTTGAAAAAGCCGCCAAGACCTTTTTGGAAAAGGCCAAGGGATCGGTGCGCGAAAGCTACGATCAATTCCTGAAAGAAGAGGCCGCCTGGATCGATGACTTTGCTCTTTTTATGGCGATCAAAGAAGATTACCAGAAAAAGGCCGAAGCCGAGGGCGCCTTTGGAAAGATGTGGTCCAACTACTGGGACCTCGAAATCCGGCTCAGGAAGGAAAAGGCCGTCCAGGAATGGACCAAACGTTTGGCCAAGGAAATCGAGCTTAAAAAAGTTCTGCAGTTCTGGTTTTTCCGCCAATGGACTGAACTGAGGCAATACGCCAACCAGAAGGGCATCCGGATCGTCGGGGACATCCCGATATTCGTTGCTCCGGACTCAGTCGACGTCTGGGCCAACCGCAAGTACTTCTTGCTCGACGACAAGGGACAACCCCAGGTCGTGGCAGGCGTTCCCCCGGACTATTTTTCAGCGACGGGGCAACTCTGGGGCAACCCTCTTTACAACTGGGACCAGCTGCGCCAGGACGGCTTTGACTGGTGGATCCAACGCATACAGTCCACCCTCAAGCTGGTCGACATCATCCGTATCGACCACTTCCGGGGGTTCGAGGCTTATTGGGAAATTCCCTTTGGTTCTGAAACGGCCGTCCACGGGCGCTGGGTTAAAGCCCCGGGGATGGAGCTCTTTGCCGAGGTCAAAAGACGCTTGGGCAACCTGCCGATCTTTGCCGAGGACCTGGGAGTCATCACCCCCGAGGTCGAGGCCATGCGCGACGCGTTTGATTTTCCCGGCATGAAGATCCTTCAATTCGCCTTCGATTCGGGTGAAGCGGGGGCATCGGGCGACAATCCCTTTTTGCCGCACAACTACGTCAAGAATTGTGTCGTCTACACAGGAAACCACGACAACGACACAGCACGGGGCTGGCTTGAGTCGGCAAAACCCAACGACCAGGACTACGCCCGTGAGTACGTGAACGATCATTCGTCGAACGTGGCCTGGGGCTTCGTCCGCGCGGCTCTGGCTTCGACGGCGCTCTACGCGGTCATTCCGGCCCAGGACCTACTGGACCTGCCCTCCTGGGCGCGCATGAACACACCTTCGACCCTGGGAGGAAACTGGGCCTGGCGCTTGACCGAGGGCGAGCTGAATTCCCATCTGGCCGAAAAATTTGGCGCTCTGACCAGGCTTTACGGGCGATGACCGTTTACCTCGTCCGTCACTCCAAAGCCGTTTTGTCGCACCCTTCGGGAGACGCTTTTCGTCCTCTGTCCGACGAAGGCCGCCAGCGCGCTTTGGACCTGGCCAGGCTCACCGCCGCCAGGGGGATGGACCCCGACCTGATCGTCTCAAGCCCTTACGCCCGGGCCTTGGCGACGGCTGAGATTTTCACGGCGCAGCGGCCGGGAATGACGCCCAGGCCCTCGTCGGTCTTGCTGCCTGAATCCGAATTTCAGGAGGCGTACGAGGAACTTCTCAGCTGGGAAGCCGAGGGTTTCCAGCGCGTAGCTCTTTTTACGCACAACCCCTTCGTTTCAGGCTTTTGCGCCTTCCTGGCCGAAACCCATCCCCGCCGTGACTACACCTTCCACACCCCAACGGTGGCCTGCCTGGAATTCTCGGGCAGACCGGCCCCGGGTCAGGGCCACTTAAGCTGGATCCTGGGCCCCCCAGCTTCTCGATGAGTCGGCTGGAAGGGCTGGACTTCAGGCCCCTGATCGACTGGTTTTTGCGCGAGGGACGGACCTACCCTTGGTCGCTGACGCACGATCCGTACAAAATCTGGATTTCTGAGGTGATGCTCCAGCAAACGACGGTCCAAACGGTGGTCCTGCGTTATGAACGTTGGCTGCGCCGCTGGCCCAACCTGGGGGCGTTAGCTCAGGCCCATGAAGACGAGGTACTCAGGGAGTGGGAGGGACTCGGCTACTACAGCCGGGGTTTGGCCCTGCTCAGGACGAGTCGCGAACTCCTGCTTCAGGGCGGCTTCCCCAGCGACCCTAAGAGGCTTTTGCAATTTCCCGGGATTGGACCCTACACGGCGGCGGCTTTAGCCAGCTTTGCCTTTGACCAGCCCTGTCTAACCCTGGACGCCAACCTGAAGAGGGTTTTTCAAAGGCTGGCAGCCGAGCCGAAGTGGACCAAAGAGCTTGAAAGCGAGGCCTTGGAGCGCGCCGGGGCGGCTTTTCAAACCCTCCCCAGCCGCGAACTCAACCAGGGTCTCATGCAGCTCGGAC
>JABEVL010000111.1 GCA_013043995.1 Spirochaetales bacterium
GAGACAAAGACATCAAAGTCTGAAGAGGAATCATCGGCGGTTAGCGAGGAACTGGTGAAGACCATTGGGCATCAGACGATTCAAATCGACTGGTTAAAATATTTTGGTGAAAACACTATTTTTAGAGTGATTATTGAATCTGCTTAAGGTCCATAGCCCCGCACGGGAGTGCAGAACGACACCGGATGGGGAAGTTTGATACTTTGGAACAACCGGAGAAATGAAAATCAAAGACCAGAAAAGGCAGTGCCCTTTCTGGTCCCGAATTAGTTGAGGATCTTGGCGAGAACGGAAGGTTCAAGGCGAAAAAGCGACCCCTGACCCTGAAGAAAATGGTGTTTTTCGAGCAGGTGGATACACAGCTCATTGTAAAGGACTTTGGTCCCAGTAGGTTGGCCGTTTTCAAGCAACTCAAGTTCGACGTTCATCTTGTGAAAGATTCCGTCCTCCCAGGGCGAAGGAATGGTGCCGCGCGTTTCATCGGTGGATCGGACCCGGAGCTTGTTGCCGACAAGAACGGGTTCGCCCTGTTTGTCTTCGGCGAGGACCAGGAGCTCTTTGAGTTTTTGAGCCACCAGTAGCCAATCGAGCTTTTCTTTTTGCATCAGCTCTTCGTCGTGCTGGATCAGGTCGGCCAAACTCCGTTGATCGTGACCAAAAAATCCTTCTGCGGTCAGAACACCCGGCAACATGTTGGCTTGCGCCTTTTTCAGTTCTTCGGTCATTTTCATGGCATTCTCCTCAGGCGAACTTGTCGAAGTATATTTTATCTTCGGTCATCTTGTTTTTTCGCATGACGTTCATACAGGCATCCAACATACCGGGGCTACCGCACAGGTATCCTTCCTTGGCTTGGTCCAGAGGAATTTTCTCCTGGAGGTACTTGTCGAGAACCTCGGTGATCAGACCGACTGGACCGTCCCAGGATTCGCCAGGTTTGGGCTCGGAAAGGGCAGGAACAAAGTGGAAGCGTTCGTATTTTTTGTCCAGACTCCACAACCAATCCAGGTAGTAGGTATCGCGGGTCGTTCTTGCACCGAAAAAGTACCAAACGTCGCGCGTCCCCATGGTCCCCCGTTCAATCATGTCGTTAAAGATCGACTTGAAGGGTGCCATGCCGGAACCGCCCGCCACACAGATCATGGCGGCGTCGGTGTCGCGCACGTGGAAGTCCCCGACGGGAACGATCACGTTGATGTTTTGTCCAACCTTAAGGTGCTGGTGGACGTAGGTGGTGACGATGCCGCCAGGAACGAGCCGGATCAAAAATTCCAGTTCGTCTTTTCTTTGGGGGTTGCTCGAAAAGGAATAAGCGCGCGCCGTGGCTTCTTTCGAATCACCGTAAGGGGGAACCTCAAACTGGCCGTACTGGCCCGAAACATAACTCAGTTCTGTTCCGTGAGGCATCTTCAAGGTCACCTCTTTGATATCGTAGGTGACGTCCACAATCTTCTCGACCTTGCAGGTCAGCTTTTTGATGTTGAAAAGTTCTTCGGGGATCGAAATCTTGATGTCGGACTTGACTTTGACCTGGCACGCGAGACGGACGTTTTGCTTGAGTTCCTTGTCGGTCATGTAAGGCGTTTCAGTAGGAAGATGAGGACCGACATCGGTGTCCACCTGACACTTGCAGGCCCCGCAGGATCCGCGGCCGCCGCAGGCCGAAGGTAAAAAGACACCTTGGTCGGCAAGGGTTGCCAGAAGTTTTGAGCCACCTTTGACCGTCAGGTCCTTTTTCCCGTTGATGGATACAACGACTTCGCCGTAATTGTTGACGATGGAGTCAATGATGGTGATCATCAAGGCCATCAAAACGCTGACCAAGCCCACCCAGAGGGCTTGCTGTACTAAAGTTTCTACACTGAACATCCCAAACTCCTTAATGAATCACTGCACCCGGAGGATGCCCGAGAAACCGACAAACGCCATGGCCATGAATCCCATCGTGATCAGGGTGATTCCTGGTCCCTGAAGTCCTGCGGGAACCGGAGCCTTGTCGATCTTTTTCCGCATGGCGGCCATGGCAACGATGGCCAACCACCAGCCCACACCCGAACCGAAGCCGAAGACCGCGGCTTGGAAAAAGTCGTAGTTGCGGATTTCCATGAAAAGAACGACGCCGAGGATGGCGCAGTTCGCAACGATCAGGGGGAGGTAGATTCCGAGGCTCATGTAGAGTGCCGGGCTTGCCCTTTCAATGATCATTTCCAGGGCCTGCACAACGGCGGCAATGACGATGATGTAAACAAACAGATCGAGGTAGATCATGTTCAAGGGTAAGAGAATGAAGTGGAGTAAGGGCCATGAGATCACAGAACTCAGGACCAAGACGACGATAACGGCGATGCCCAGGCCGTTTGCCGAATTCACATCCTTGGAGATCGCGATGAACGAACAAGTCCCCAGAAAGTTGGCCAAGAGGATGTTCGACGTAAAAATACTGGCAAAAATCAGCGTCAGCGGATCAATCACGGGACTCATCGAGCACCTCCTGCAACGGCAGCGCCCGCCGGAAGGGGCGGTGCGGCTTTTTTAGCTTTGGCGGCAGCCTCTTTTTTCAAAAGGTCCGTCTTGAAAACCCAGATGAAGATCGCCACAAGGAAAAAGGCGCTGGGAGCCATGATCGCGATCGTCCAGTTGTTGCCGCCGCCCGCGAATTCCTTGGGGAAAATCGGGATATCGGCGATGGTGCCAAAACCCAGAGGTTCGCGAATGAGGGACATGAGCAAGAGCACCATCATGTAGCCGATGCCGCTTGTGAAGCCGTCCCACCAGGAAATCAACGGGGGGTTGGCCGGAGCGAAGCTTTCTGTCCGTCCCATGACGATGCAGTTGGTGATGATCAAGCCGACGTAGGGTCCCAGGCTCCGTGCCACTTCCGGAGCAAAGGCGTTGAGGATGAGCTGAAAGAGAACGACGTAAAACGTGATGGCCAGGACCTGAAAGATCATCCGAACGCGGCGGGCGATGAGGTTGCGGATCCAGGAAAGGGTGAAGCTTGCAAAAGCTGTCACCAGGGAAACCGCCAACGTCATGATCAGGGTGTTGAGGACCTTGGTGGTGACGGCCAGCGTGGAACAGATTCCCAGAACCTGGATAAGAACAGGGTTATTGAAACGAAGGTTTTCTTTGGTGACAAAACCAAAGGTTGGTGTGCTCATTCTACATCCCTCCCATTTGGGCGATAAAGGCTTTGAGCTCGGGCAAGGCCCGGTTGTTGATGATGTCTTTGACGGCTGTGCTGGTGATGGTGGCACCTGTGATGGCGTCAAAACCGTCGGGCTTTTTCTGACCGTTGGGGTTGAATTCAACCTGTCCATCGATCGGCGTCAGGTTGGCAAACTGAGCCTGAAAGCCCTTCTCGTTGATGCGGCCGCCCAGACCGGGGGTTTCAACGTTGTAAAGAACCTGAACACCCTCGATTTGGCTCGAATCCTGATTCACGCCGACAGCCAAGGTGACGTTGCCCCAGAGTCCGGGGCCTGTAAAATTCCCCGCGTAGCGTTTCTGCCCGTTGAGGTTGGTGATGTAGAAAAACGTCGGCAGGTTTCCCGTTGCGCTGGAGTCCTGGAGGGCCTGGAAGATCACCTTGACGTTCTTGATCTGAACGAGGTCAAAGGGACCAGTAAGGCCTGCGCGCGCCGCTTGGGCCAGGGCGCCCGTGACATTGGCTTGAACGACGCTGTAATCCTGGGAGTCCTGGGCCGCGAGCGAAGCCGGAATGACCTGGTACTTATCCAGGGACTCAAAGGCATTTTTAGCCTCCTGGGCTTGGGCGGCCGAAGACGGCAAACCCAAGGAACGAAGCGTCTTGACGTAATGCTGGAGACGCCAGTAGTTGTCGGCGATGGGCTTCGTGGCGGTGTAGGCCAGGGTCAGGGGTAAGACCAGAACGAAGGTGGCGATAAAGGTAAAGACGATAGAAAAAATATAACTGTTCTTGTTGATTTTCACGCCTGGCCTCCTTCATCGGCAACGGCCGGTTTGGCGCTGGATTTTGTCACTGTTTTTTTCTTTTTGGCGGGAAGAATCTCATCTAGGAGCGAGGCGAACGTGTTGGCCGTCAGGATGCCGAAGCTGATCCCCTCGGGAAAGCCCGCGTAAACACGGATCAGGATCGTAACCCCGCCGATGATGATGCCGTAGAGCCAGAGGGCTACGGGCTTCTTGGGCGAGGAGACGGGGTCCGTCGACATGAAAACCGCTCCAAAGAGCAGGGATCCTACCATCATGAAGCGTAAAATATCGTTGATTTGACCAGCCAGGTCGGGTTTGACAGCGAGTTCCGGGAAGCGGCCGGGATGGCCTGGAGTTCCGCCCAAAACGTTGGTGTAGTAGAAGATAGCCGTCAAGACCGCCGCGCTGACCATGGTGATGATCATGGGGCGCCAGTTGGCCGTTTTTGTCCACAAAAGGTAGATTCCTGCCAGAAGGATCAAGAAGATTGGGCCTTCGCCGATGGCGCCCGAGCGGATGCCGAAGAATAGGGCCCAGACGTTGTTATTTTCCAGTACGACAGGAACACCAAAGACGTTGACCGTCTGGTGCCAATTGTTTTGCTGGGCCAAGCCTCTGAAAATCTCAATCGGGGTCGCCGTTGCCACGACGTCAACGTCGTTGAGCGCTGTGCGATGGTCCTTGATGTAGGGGAAAGCGTAAGCGATCGTAACGTAAAATGCGATCGTCAGGGCTACCGCTACGATGATCGAAGTGATGATGAGTTTCTTGTTCCCGGGATTTCGGGTGATCACCAGAAACAAGGCGACGATCAAAACGATCATAAAACCCGCTTCGAGCAGGACACTTCCCTGAACCTGGTGGTTCATACCGCCCAGGCCCCAGTTTCCCGGGATCATCCAGGTCGTTTGCATCATCAGGGGGAAAGAGATGTACGCAAAGGTACGTCCGGTGATGGCCGGGTTGTAGACGTTACGTCCAAAGCCGCCGTAGACTTCCTTGCCAAAAAGTACCGCAAAAACTCCGGCCACAGCCGCAACCCACAAGGGAACAGCGGGAGGTAAGGATAACGCCAAAAGCCCGCAGGTAACGAGAACCGCTTCGGTGACTTTTTTGTTGCGACTCTTTTCGAAGATGAACTCCGTCAGAATCCCCAAAAGGTAGACCACAGCGGTGACGGCCACGACCCGCCATCCGTACAGGTAAACCGACCATATAAAGATCGGCACCAGCGAATAGAGGACCCGCCGCATTGGATCCTGTTTTGAAAACACACCTTGCTCCTTTTTAACGCTACGTGCCGCGTCAAATCACTTTTCCCCGATTCAGGGGCAAATTAAAGCCATTCTACTAAGCCTTTACACTGCTGGCAAGATTATTATGATAAAAAAAGTAACATTTGTTAGGAAATTCTTTAAAACCCGCCGGAAGGGCAAAGGATGCGGAGTTCCGATCTCAATTTTCTGATAGCCAGACGCTCAAAATCAAGGTAAACTGCAAAAATATGAACGATTTTAGGTCCGTAAATGAGTGGTGAACGTATCCTCATCGTCGAAGACGAAAAGATTATTGCGTTTGACCTTCAACGCCGCCTCAAGTCCTTCGGTTTTGACGTGGTGGGGCATTGCACGAACGGGACTGACGCCCTGAGCGTCGTCGAAGCCGAGAAACCGGATCTCGTTTTGATGGACATCAGGTTGGAAGGAACCCTGGACGGCATCGACACGAGCCGGCTCATCTTTGAAAAATTCCAGATCCCCTCAATTTTTCTCACAGCGTACTCGGACGAGACGACCCTTGAGCGTGCCAAATCTGCTCAGCCTTTGGGTTTTTTGATCAAGCCGTTCAAGGAAAGAGAACTTCTATCCACCCTCGACATGGCACTCTACAAGGCCCGCCATGACGCCAAGTTCCGCGACCAGGAACGCTGGATTGCGGCGATCCTGGATAGTGTGGCAGATGCCGTCGTGGCCTTCGACCTCGAAGAACGGGTTCACTTCGTCAATCCTGCAGCTTGTGAGATTCTCGGCCAGAGCAGTGATCGGATTCTGGGTAAACCTGCAAAAGAAGTTTTCACCCTGCTCGACGAAGAATCCATGATTCCCTTGCGCTACCCCGGACCCGACGAGCCCCGTGAGTCTGTTCAGGTGTTTCATGACGTCCTTCTTCAAACTCCCGAAGGTCAGGTCCTGCCCGTTGAAGGCCGCATCGCGCAGGTCAGGTTCGACAAACTGGCGATCGGCAGGGTTGTGACATTCCGCGACGTTTCCCGTGTTCGAAAACTTAATGAAAGAATCGAGCAGCAGGCTAAGTACGACTCCCTCACCGGCCTTTTAAACCGCAAGGAATTCACCTCGCAACTTGCCCTGACCTGGGAGAATAAAGTCAAAAAAAACGTTCCCTGTACGATGCTCTACCTTGACCTGGACCAATTTAAGCTCATCAACGACACGTGCGGACACTTGGCCGGCGACGAACTTTTGCGCCAAACCGCAGAGATCCTGCGCCGTCTCAAGGATACCCAGAGTGTCGCCATGGCGCGTTTAGGCGGTGACGAATTCGCCGTCCTTTTTGAAAATTGCGGGACGGGTGAAGCCCTGGAAAAAGCCTGGGTGGTGAAGCACCAGCTCAATGGCCATGAGTTCGTCTGGCAAGCGACGACCTTTCGTCTCAAGGCGAGCATCGGCCTGATCACACTATCGCCGGAATACGGCGACAGCCGGCATATTCTGGCCGCTGCCGACGATGCGTGTTACCTGGCCAAAGAAGAAGGCGGGAACAGAATCAAGGTTTATGACCTTCAGGACGCGACCTTCCGCCAACGGCGGGGCGAAATGACCTTGATCAGCCGGTTGGGGCAGGCTCTGGAAGAATCGCGGTTTGTTCTTTACGAGCAGGAGATCCGGCCCATTGACCCCAAGGCAGGGTTGCGGCCCAAGGTGGAGGTTCTCATTCGGCTGAAAGAAATTGACGGTTCCTTGATTTTTCCCGATGAGTTTATCCCTGCGGCCGAACGCTACAACCTGATGACGCAAATTGACAGGTGGGTGATCCGAAACGCTTTGAGCCATTACGCGTCGCTTCAAGGTTCTTCCAAGCCGGTTTACTGCATCAATCTTTCAGGTGAATCCCTCGCCGACAGCAACCTTGTTTCCTATATCAAGCACGAATTCAAGAAAAACAACCTTGATCCCCGGGATTTTTGTTTTGAAATCACCGAGACCGCCACCATCGCTAACCTGGCCCAGGCCGAGGCCTTCCTGCAGGACTTGAAGTCCGTCGGTTGTTCGTTCGCCCTCGACGACTTTGGAAGCGGGTTCTCCTCTTTTGCGTACTTGAAGCACCTTCCCGTGGATTACTTGAAAATTGACGGAGCCTTTATCCAATCCATCGACAAAGATCCCGTCAACCTTGCCATGGTGACGGCCATGAAAGAGATCAGCAAAACAATGGGGCTTTTGACCATCGCCGAGTTTGTTTCATCGGAGGCGATCCTTGAAACCGTCACCAAGATCGGAGTAGATTTTGCCCAAGGATACACCATTGGAAAACCTGAACCGCTCCGTTGAAAGCCGTCCCCTGCGTTGGGGAATCTTGTCCACAGGGACGATCGCCGAAAAGTTTGTGAGCGAGGCCGTCGGCCTGAAAAATCATCGTGTCCAGGCCGTGGCTTCGCGTTCGATCGAAAAAGCGCGGGGTTTTGCCGGCAAGTTCGGTATTGAGAGGGCTTGGGGGACTTACCAGGAACTGTTTGACGACCCCGACGTCGACGTGATCTACGTGGGGACTCCCCACGTCTTTCACTATGAAAACACCCTGGCGGCCCTGACCGCCGGAAAGTCCGTCCTCTGTGAAAAACCTTTGACCATCAACGCTTTTCAAGCCAGGTCTCTCTTCCAGACAGCCCGCCGCAACAACGTCTACCTGATGGAAGCCCTGTGGACTTTCTTTCTTCCGGCCTGGAAAAAAGTTCAGGGCTGGCTTGCCCAAGAACGCATCGGCAAGGTTCGGTTACTTCAGGCTGAGTTGGGCTTTTCGACAGCTTTTGATCCGAATTCGCGGCTTTTTGACCCGGAACTGGGCGGCGGGGCCCTGCTGGATCTGGGAGTTTACGCCGTTTCGGCCGCCCAGCAGGTTGTCGGGAATCCGCCCGAAGCCTTGGATGCACGGGCCAGGCTGTCCCCGTCAGGCGTGGACATGTCCACGGTCATGACCGCGGTTTATCCCGGGGGAATCCTCGCCCAGCTTTCGTGTTCACTGGAGCAGCTCACCGAGAATGCTCTGGTGATTTATGGTGAAAAAGGAAAGATCACCGTGCCGCATTTTTGGATGGCCGATGAGGCCACCCTTCAAAGTCAGACGGGGGACGATTTCTTTCGCGACGACCGTAAAACCTTGGGCTACGCCTACGAGGCCCTGGCCGTCGAGGCAGACCTTACTGAGGGACGCAAAGAAAATCTCCTGGTCTCCGGGGACTTTTCTGTCGCTCTTGCCGAGACGCTCGACCGTGCGCGCAAGCTCACCGGAGTCGTCTACCCCGGTGAAAAATAGCAAACTCCGCCACAGATAAGGACTGCCTAGTGCCTGTTGCCCAGCATCGAGGTCGGGTCAAGAACCCGATCGGCTTCGCCAGGGGGGAGCAGGTCTTCTTCCAGCACGAGTTCCCGAAGGGTTTTACCCTCTTGCAAGGCCCTTTTCGACAGCTGTGCCGCTTTGTCGTAACCCACGACCGGGGCCAGGGCCGTGACCAGAGCGAGGGAGCGGTCCACCTGTTCGCGGCAACGCCCGGTATCGGCGGTGATGCCGCGTAGGCAGTTTTCGGTGACCGTCTCGACGGTCCTTGTCAAAAGATCCAGGGCCGAGAGCGTTTCGTGGGCCAAAAGTGGCATCATGATGTTGAGTTGCAGGGGAGAGTTTTGACCTGCGATAGTCACAGAAAGGGCTTTTCCCATGACGTGGGCACAGGCTTGAATCAGCATCTCTAAGAGCACAGGGTTGACCTTGCCGGGCATGATCGAGCTTCCGGGTTGCAGGCTCGGCAGAAGCACTTCGCCAAAACCCGTACGGGGACCACTGGATAAAAGGCGAAGATCGTTGGCAATTTTCATGAGTGCGACGGCCGTGGAATTCAGGGCTCCGAAAAGTTCGACCTGGACGTCGCGGGCCGAAATGGCTTCAAAGAAATCCTCGGCGGGACGAAAGGGAATTCCGTAGAGTCGGGACAGCTTCGCGGCCGTCCGTCGGGCAAACTCAGGGTGCGTGTTCAGTCCAGTTCCGAGGGCCGTGCCGCCCAGGGCGAGTTCTTCAAGACGAGGAAAGACCCCCTGGATTCTTTGATGGCTCAGACGGATTTGGCGGGCCCAGGCGCCGAACTCGTTTCCCAGGGTCATGGGAACGGCGTCCTGAAGGTGGGTGCGACCGATCTTGACGATGGCAGAAAATTCCTGCTGTTTTGTTTCGAGCACCTTTGCGAGGGTGCCCAGTGCGCCGCACAGTCGTTCGGCTTCAAGGCGGTCGGCGATGTTCAACACACTGGGAATGACGTCGTTTGATGACTGTCCGGCGTTCACATGGTCGTTGGGATGCACAGGGGATTTTCCGCCCCGGCTTCCTGTCAAAATTTCGTTGGCACGCCCGGCTAGGACCTCGTTGGCGTTCATGTTCCAACTGGTGCCGCTGCCCGTCTGAAAAACATCCAGGGGAAATTCTCCGTCGAACCGCCCTTCGAAGGCTTCTTCTGCGGCTTGCAC
>JABEVL010000112.1 GCA_013043995.1 Spirochaetales bacterium
CTTTCAGGCGGCGGAGTTGCGCCACAATGCCCAGGAATGGGGCGTCGACCTCCAACGGCTTTTTGGAAAAACTTGGAAAGGGGAGGTGGGGTTGGGCTACCTGAGGCAAGGGATTTGGATCGATCAGGAAATTTCAAAATTTCTTTCCTTCGCTGTCCTGGGGCCCAAAGCGAAAATTCATCCGCACTACCCTCTGGCCTGCCGCCTGAATACCCTGGCGCTTCGGGTTCCTGAAATGAATCCTCAAGGCCGAGCTGAAGCCTGCGACGATTTGACGCTAGCCTGGGATTTTTTCTCTCCCTGGGCGGGTGAAATCGAAGAACACCTCTTTCATACACGGTTTCACAAGGAATCTCAGTTTTTTTTGGAGGTCTGCGCTCAGGTGCCGGCGGCTCTGGGGAGGCGCTTCAAGAATTTTCAAATCGAAGGCTACCTGGATTTTGCAGGGCAAAAAGAATTCCGTTATTTGAAGGCTTGATCTTCGATACCGTCCCATTCGGGGGCGCTAACTGTCAATTTACTTTAAAAGTCAGAGAATTTCATTATTTACATAAAACCAAAAAAACTTATTCTTTTTAAAAGAAAACTTAACGTTTTGATGATTTTTCTGAAGGTATTTTAGGCAGTTATAGATGATCATTCTTCTTGAGTAGGCATTGTAGGAAATGGAATCCAGAAAAATTAGATCTGTCAAAGATGATAAAGTAAGCGCTAGTGCTGGTTCAGGAGGTAGACAACTCACAATCTTACTTAAATAATCCTGTGTTCCTTTTCGAACGGCACTCAAGGTTTTTTTGATATTATCTTTTCCATATATAGCACGACCATGCCCCGGAACAAGAATCGCGATGTCCATGTTCTCAATACGTTCAATGTCCTTGAATGCATTATCGTAGGATGAATTTGAAACCATGATGCCTGCACCACTCGAAATTCGAGAATCGAATAAATCGGCAGAATAAAATATTTTTTCATCAGGAAAATAGTACCCGACATGTCCTGGACAGTGAGCTGGTAATTCTATAATTTCAATTTTTGTACCAATATCATATACGTCTTTGTCTTTAAAAAAATGGTCTGCTCTTACATAGTCGTAGCTCATGCCGATGAATTTAAGATAGAACTTTGTCAACCAAGAGGGGAAAATAAGAATTTCTTTCTTTATTTCCTCAGGTAAATTAAAAAAATCTTCAAATGCGTGGTCTGCATTAATTGCATAATTTTCATTATCCTGATGCATGAGAAATTTTAGTTGATGCCCAGATTTTTTGCTGAGCTCTTTTGCTAGAATGACATGGTCTGGATGTAGATGCGAAAAAAAGATATGAGTAGTTTTGTTAAGATCGATTTTATCTTGCGATAATTCTTTTTTATGTCTGTTTTTATGCGGGCCATGTGGCATGCCGGTATCAATCATAACCTGGCAATTTTCACCGCATACTACGAGATAGTTAGACGAGCCCATTCCCCTGTAATGATTAAAATATCCCTTTCTTTCTTCGACATAATCGCCTTCATAGAAAAAAATATTCTTTGCTAGCTTCATAACTCGGAATTCTCCCAAAATAAAAAGTTGTTACAAAATTAAATAAAGCGTTTTTAACAGATTTGCATCCTATAGTGAATGAGGAGTAGCTTCAAGAGGCTGGGAATAGAGACCGAAGCATTTTAGGGTTTAGCCATCATGGGATGAAGTTTCAAGATAGCTCATTCTCAGATCACTATGGACAAACAAAAAAAGGGAGGCTCAATAGAGAAACGAGTTTCGACCAGACTAAAATTAAAATAAGTTGGCAAAGATGGGATAAGTTTTCTCTGCCAACCGATGGTTCCTAAGAAAAAAGCCCGTCGACCGAAAGGTAGCGCTCACCCGTGTCGTAGTTGAACGTGAGGATTCGGCTTCCAGCTTTAATTTCGGGAAGTTTCTTGGCAACGGCGGCCAGAGAGGCTCCCGTCGAGATGCCGACAAAAAGTCCTTCCTGACGGGCGGCCCTGACGGCGTAATCAAAGGCCTCGTCTTTTGAAATCTGAATCACGCCGTCGAGAATTTCTTTGTGAAGGTTGACGGGGACGAAACCTGCGCCCAACCCTTGAAGAGGGTGGGGACCCGGCTGTCCTCCTGAAAGGACAGGAGAAAGCGCCGGCTCTACCGCATAAACTTTCAGCCGGGGAAACTTTGCCTTGAGCTCTTCGGCGACGCCTGTAATGTGCCCTCCGGTCCCGACTCCTGTGATCAGCACGTCCAACCCATCGGGAAAATCTGCAAGAATTTCGCGTGCGGTCGTTTTTTTGTGGGCGCTGATGTTGGCGGGATTGTCAAATTGGCTGGGAATCCACGAGTTGGGGTTTTGTTCGTGCAGTTCCTGAGCGCGGGCGATCGCCCCCTTCATTCCTTTTTCGCGGGGGGTAAGATCGAAAGAGGCACCGTAAGCCGACATCAGCCGGCGCCGTTCAATCGACATCGATTCAGGCATGACCAAAATGAGTTTGTACCCTTTGACGGCCGCGACCATGGCCAGTCCGATGCCCGTGTTTCCACTTGTGGGTTCGATGATCAGGGTGTCTTTTTTCAAAAGGCCGGTGCGTTCGGCTTCTTCGATCATCTCCAGCGCGATCCGGTCCTTGATGCTACCGCCGGGGTTCGACCTTTCCAGTTTGATCCAGACCTCGTTCCCCTCAAAGAGTTTGTTCAGCCGCAGGTGCGGTGTGTTGCCAATGGTTTGTAAAACACTTTCGAATTTCATGAATCCTCCCTGGCTCACATGAGCCCCGATGATTTTCAAACTAATCAGGAAAACTTGAACTGTCAATAGTCTACTTTGTCAATCTACTTGATTTAGTAAAACCCGCGCCTTGCCAGTCGAAAAGGTTCCTTGTAGAATGACGCAATGAACGTTTTAATCGTCGGTTACGGACGCATGGGGCACGAGGTCGAGACCTTCTTGCGTTCGCGGAATCACCACGTTGTGGCTCGCGTCGATCCTACTCCCGGGGTGGGAGACGCCACCGAAGTTTCCTCTGAGCTTTTACGCTCTAGCCAGGCTGTGATCGAATTCTCTTTGCCCGAGGCCGTCTTGGGCCACGCTCGTCAGTACGCCGGGGTAGGCCTCCCCGCCGTGGTAGGGACAACGGGTTGGGAATCGGATCGTGCCGAAGTTCGCAACCTTGTCGAAGGTTATCAGAGTTCCTTGGTTTGGGGCTCGAATTTTTCGGTGGGAGCGCATTTATTTTTTGCCCTTGTCGAAAAAGCCGCCTCGATGATCGCGGACCTTCCCGATTACGACATCATGGTGACCGAATGGCACCACAAGCTCAAAAAAGACTCTCCGTCGGGAACCGCCCTGACGACAGCCGAGCGGATCCTCAAGGTCCTTCCCCGGAAGAAGGAAATCAATTCGGAACGTTTGGACCGGGCGATCCGCGACGACGAGCTTCACGTAGCTTCGGTCCGTGGCGGTGCGATCCCAGGAATTCACAGTGTCCTTTTGGACTCTGCCGCCGACAGCCTTGAGATCCGTCACACGGCCCGGAGCCGTTCGGGTTTCGCCTTGGGAGCTGTCCTTGCCGCTGAATGGCTGGTCAGCTCGGGGCGAAAGGGCTTTCTTTCCGTCGAGGACTTTGTCGCCGACACCTTTGCCTCTAAACTCTAAAGCAGGAGATTTTCATGAGTTATCAAGGGGTTTTTACTGCCCTTATCACGCCATTTTTGGAAAACGGCAAGGTCGATGAACCAGCGCTTCGGAACCTTGTCGAGTCTCAGATCGCTTCAGGGGTGGATGGTTTGGTCCCGATGGGGACAACCGGCGAAAGTCCAACCCTGAGTCACGAGGAGCATTCCAGGGTGATTGAGCTGGTGGTTGCCTGGTCAGCGGGCAGGGTCCCGGTCATCGCCGGCACGGGTTCCAACTCCACAGAAGAGGCCGTAGAGCTGACCCGAAGAGCCAAAGCCGTTGGAGTTGCCGCCAGCCTTCAGGTGGTTCCCTATTACAATAAACCTAACCAGGAAGGTCTGTACCGCCATTTTCTGACCATTGCCGAAAAGACTCAGCTTCCGATGTTGATCTATAACATCGCAGGACGAACGGCCCGAAACCTGGAAACCTCCACGCTTTTGAAGCTGGCCCAGCATCCGATGATCGTCGGCGTTAAAGAAGCTTCGGGCGACATTTCGCAGATGATGGACGTCTTGGCGCGCCGGCCCGAAGGGTTCTCGGTGCTTTCGGGGGACGACAATCTGGTGCTTCCCCTTTTGGCCTTGGGCGGGGACGGCGTGATTTCGGTGGCGAGTCATCTCGTCCTTCCCGAGTTAAAGCAGCTGGTAAAGGCTGGCCTTGCCGGCGATTTTGCCACGGCCCGTCGGCTGCATTACAGGTTGCTGCCACTCTTCAAGGCGATCTTTATGGACACCAATCCGATTCCTGTAAAGACGGCTCTAGCCTTGCAAGGCCACGTCAAAGAGGTTTTCCGTCTGCCCATGACCCCGCTCGATGAAGCCAAAAAGACCGAACTGAAAGCTGTGATGGACTCTTTGGGGCTATAAGGGCGCGTGCTTCCAGCTTTACGGTCTTTCCTGAAGTAACCGGCGCAACGGTGGGC
>JABEVL010000113.1 GCA_013043995.1 Spirochaetales bacterium
CGACGATCCGTGGTTGCCTCTGATTGGCCTTCACGCGCTGCCAAAAGATCGGGTGGGCGACAACGGGGTTCGAACCCACAAAGATCAGCAGGTCTGATTCTTCGGCGTCCTTGTAGGTGAAGGGGGGCGCGTCGAACCCGAAGCTCTGTTTATAGGCGACGACGGCCGTCGCCATGCACTGCCTGGTGTTCCCGTCTCCGTGACGAAACCCGAAGCCAAATTTGGCAGCGGCCCCTAAAAAAGCCATTTCTTCAAAAGGTATCTGTCCTGTGGAAAGGAAGGCGACGCTGTCAGGACCATGTTGAGCCTGGACGGCCTTAAAACGATCGGCAAACGTTTTTGCAGCTTCATCCCACGAAAGTCGGCGTTTTTCACCGCTTGCCCTGTCAAGAAGCGCGGGGAAAAGGGCCCGGTCGGGTGCCTCGCAAGGCTTGAGAAAATTGAAACCCTTGGTACACGTGCGGCCTAAATTCACAGGGTAGTCTTTGGCTGGCAGGACCTTGACGGGCTTGCCGTCCACAACCTGGACGTCGATGGCGCAACCCACGCTGCAATAACCGCAGGTTGTACGAATGATCTTTTCTGACATCTCAATCTCCTCGGAAAAACCAATTTTTCTGCACCTGGACGCGAAATAGAAGAGGTTCAGGCAACTGAAGTCCTCGAACAACAAACGGTGCCTCAGGAAAAGGCACCCCAAGTGATACGGCGATCCTAAACAAAGAAAAAAAGCCCCGTTTGATCTGGATCAAAGAACTGAAAGAGAAATGCTCTACACTTCGGGAACTGGAGAACGACTGTGAAGTGCAGGGAAATTCAAGATTTCTACCCAACCTCTGCCCGAGCGGACGATGCCGTCCCTTTCGAAGGCCGTCAAAATGCGGCTCGAGGTTTCCAGGGTCAGCCCTGCCATCGACGCCAGGTCTTTGCGCGTCAGATTGAAAGGGATCAAACCCGGGTGGTCAGGTTTCTTTGGCCCCTTGCCGTGCAGAAACTCCAAAAGAAAAGCGATTTTGTGCTCCGCAGGGTAGGCCATGAACCTGACAAACCTTTCGTTGGACTGGATCAAACGGGCGGTGAGCGAACCAAAGAACGCTGCCATCAGATTGGCATCTTCGTGCAGGATGGGCTCGAGCTTTTTCTTGTCCATGGACAACAGGCAAGTTGTCGTCAGTGCCGAAACCTGATCCGGATAAATGTAGAGTTTCACGCCTTCGTTCTCAGGAAAGCCGTAGACGAAAAAATCTCCAGCGGTCAGAACGTCAAACACGACAAATTCGTCGTCTCCAACGTAGCGGTAAACTTTGACGGCTCCTTGAGCGACGACGCCAAACATCCCGTTCTGGAACTTGAGCGGCGAGACTTCCATCCCTTCGGCCAGGTCCTCGGATCGGAGGCTCGCGATCAATTTTGTCACCGTCGAGGGAAAAGCCGTCTTCAAAAAGGGCAGTCTGGAAATCACGTCCCTTCGGGTTTCTTGGTTGCAATGGCACCCCTCGGGGTGCAGGACCTCGTGAATGTTGGGCATAGACGCTCCCAGTGTAGCGTAAACCTGACAAAAAGGCTATTGTAAATCATGGTGCTTGACCGCTTGGGGCGTCCACTGCGTGATCTTAGAATCTCGGTCATAGATAACTGCAACTTCCGCTGCACCTACTGCATGCCCCGTGAAAGATTTCCCGAAGACTACGCCTTCCTTAAGCAAGACGACTTGCTCAAATTCACTGAGATTTTAAGACTCGTCGGCGCTTTCCGCCAGCTTGGTCTCAAAAAGGTCAAGATCACAGGGGGAGAACCCTTGTTGCGGCCCCTCGTCTCTGAACTTGTAGGCAGTCTCAAGAGCAATTTTCCGGAACTCGAAGTAGGTCTGATCACCAACGGGCTGCACCTTAAGCCCCTGTTGAACCGCCTGAAATCCAACGGACTCGACCAGATCACCGTGTCGCTGGACGCTCTTGACCCTGAAAGGTTTGCCGCCATCACAGGGAACGGGCACAGGGTCCAGACCATCGTCGACGCGATCGAGGCCGCTGCTGAGATCTTCCCCCTCGTGAAGGTGAATACCGTCTTGATCAAGGGACAGAACGACGACCAGGTCGAGGTTTTGGCGCAATACTTTCGCCGGCCGGGTTTTGCCCTGCGGTTCATTGAGTACATGGACGTGGGAAATTTGAACGGGTGGCGGCGCGACCTGGTCGTGCCGGAGTCCGAAGTCCTTTCGCGCCTGTCCCGGCTGGGCGTTCTTTCTCCTCTGCCTAAACGCCACGCCGGTGAAACGGCAACGCGTTGGGGCTGGATGGAAGGTGGCGAGGTCGGCTTCATCAGCTCGATCACGCAGCCCTTTTGCGGCGACTGTTCAAGGGCAAGATTGAGCGCCGACGGGAAACTCTACACGTGTCTTTTTGCGAAAAGGGGTTGGGATCTTAGAGCCCCTCTCCGTTCAGGAGCCGATGAGAGCCGTCTTGCCGAGGTCCTGAACACCGTGTGGTCCGGCCGGACGGACCAATATTCCGAACTGCGGGAGCGCCTGCGGGACCCGGAAAAAAAGATCGAAATGTTTGCAATCGGGGGTTAGTCATGTTTTCTCACGTCGAGGGGAACAATCCCCACATGGTTGATGTCGGTGACAAACTGGTCACTTCTCGAACCGCGACAGCTCGTGCCACGGTCTATCTTCCCCTGCCTATTGTTTCCCAACTTCAGCAGGGCGGCGAGCTCCACGGTCCCAAAGGTCCAATTTTTCAAACGGCCATCATCGCAGGAATTCAGGCGGCAAAACGCACGTGGGAACTCATCCCGATGTGCCACCCGATCCCGATGGAAAATTGTAAAATCTCTTGCAGGATCATTTCGGAAACAGAGGTCGAGATCGATTGCACCGCCAAGGCCACGCACAAAACCGGGGTGGAGATGGAAGCACTCACAGGAGCCTCGGTCGCCGCTTTGACCCTGTACGACATGGCGAAGGCTCTGAGTCATGCCATTGAAATACGCTCGGTGGTCCTGGTCCAGAAAACGGGCGGAAAGAGTGATTTCTCTTTGGGGGAAAAACGATGACAGGTCGCGGGGTGCGTTCGGATCTGCCTTGGACGTTCAATTCTTTTGAAATGGGGATTGTCGGGTACAAGAACTCGGGCAAGACGACTTTGATCGAAAAATTGGTCCCTTTGTTGAAGCTGGATCTTGCTTACGTCAAGCACGACGCGCACAGTTTTGAAATGGACCACGAAGGAAAGGACACTTTTCGCATCAGCGCCGCCGGTGCAAAAGTTGTCGCGATCAGCGGCTCCGATAAGAATGCTCTCCTGCGGCCTTCCGGGCTCCATCCTGTTTTGTCGTGTTTGGACTTTTTAGAACAGGATGCGGTTCTGGTGGAAGGTTACAAGGACAGCTCGCTTCCTAAAATCGTTGTGCTCGATGAATCGTTGTCCATTTTGAACGACCCTGCGTTTCGAGGGAAACCGCCGCTGGCCGTTGTGGGGGCCTCGGTCCAGCCCCCTTCGATGAGCTGGAACGTTCCCTATTTCTGCCGTGACAATCTCGGGGATATCTCTGTTTTCATCCAGTCCTACTGGTTGTCGCTGGTGAAAAACCGCCCTCTTTGCGGACTTGTGCTGACAGGCGGGAAAAGCGTTCGCATGGGAAGGGATAAGGCGGCCATCAACTACAGGGGGCAAGAGCAGGCTGTGCACGCTTTTCAATTGCTGGAGGCTGTCTGTGATGAGGTTTTTGTTTCGTGCCGGGCCGAACAGAGTGATTTGCCCGGCCGACGGGGCTTGCCCCAAATTCATGACAAGCTTTTAGACGCTGGTCCTTTGTCGGGAATTCTTGCAGCCCTGGAGTTCCGCCCCGACGCAGCTTGGTTGGTCGTGGCGTGCGATCTCCCCCGCTTGAATGCCCAGGTGCTTGAACGGCTGATCCAAGCACGCAACCCTTTCCGCTTTGCCACAGCCTACAGTGGTTTTGAGGGGTTCCCCGAGCCTTTGTGCACGATCTACGAACCCAAAAGCTTTTCGAGGTTCTATCAGTTTTTGGCAGCAGGCCACAGCTGCCCGCGCAAGATGCTCATCAATTCGCCCCTTGCTCTGCTTGAGCCGCTCGACCCGGGCTCGCTCGTCAACGTCAACGACGAAACCACCTACGCGGAGGTCATCCATGATTGGGGTGCATGAAGCCGATCAACTTCTGGCGGGATTGATTCCGCCGCCCGCTTGGGAAACAGTCCCCCTTAGCAAGGCCGTGGGAAGGGTCC
>JABEVL010000114.1 GCA_013043995.1 Spirochaetales bacterium
ACCAGCGGGGCGCCCGGAGGTTTGAAACGAACGGCGCTCCCCCGGCCCAGCCCCTCCTTGACAGCGGGAACCCAGCCCGAGGCCAGAAGCAAACCCGCCGCGAGGGTCTCGCGGAGCGGAGCCTTGGCCGAGGCCAGACGGTAGCCCCGGCGGTGAAGAGGAACTCCGCAGGCATCGACGCTCAGCAGGAGTTGATCCCGATCGATACGAACCACGAAATGTTGCGCCGGGGGACTTGGAGTTTCGGTTTCACCCCCCTCCCTGTCCAACCCGACCCACTGGCCCGCAGTTTTTCGGGTGATCCATTCTGCCAAGCGTTCTTCGACGGCCCCCTCGTGGTAAAGCGCCGAAGCTTGACAGGCGGCACTCACACGGAAAAGTTCCCGCCGGGACACCCAACGATCCCAGGGGAGGGATTTGAGCTCGTTCTCCAGCTCGGCAAAGCTTTTAACCTGACAGCTTTTGATGCGGACGAGGACGGTTTCTGCCGCCCGTAGGCCCACGCAAGCCCTGTAAAGGTCGCGCCAGCTGCCTTTATAGAAGGCACCGCCGTGCTCGTGTCTAGGCTTAAAGCCCAGCGTGGTGAGTTCGCAAAAAACGATCGAGTCCAGGCCGGGTGCTGCCGAGGCAAAAAATGGGTGGTCGGTTGGGGAACTGCTCATAGGCCATTCTACCCGAAACGGGGCTTCGAGGTCTTTGGGCCTCGACACGGTTTTTCCTTTTGTGTTACTACCGGATTCATGAATGAGAACTCCCGTTCCCCGCTCCCAAGGGTTCCACTTCCGGATCCGGGAATCTACCTTGCCTTAAAAGAGGAGGGGCTGACGCGTCTTCTGAAGGCCGTTTACCGCCGCCTAGGAAAATCGCCCATCCGCGATATGTTCCCCAAAACCGACCAGGAATTGGACCTGGCCGCTGAGAAAAGCGCCCTGTTTTTTATAGGCATCTGCGGCGGCCCCCCCCTTTTTGAGCGGCTTTACGGACCGCCGCAGATGAGGGCCCGTCACCAGAGGTTTTCCATCCATGCCCGAGCCCGGGAAGCCTGGCTGGATTGCTGGAAAGAGGTTCTCTTTGACGAATCGAACCCTGTCGGCTTTCCCGAAGAGTTTCGGCAAGGATTCTGGGACTACCTCGAGGCCTTTTCCCTGTGGATGGTCAACGCCTAACGTCCGTCCGTCGGGTCGAAGGTTTTTTTGCCCGTGTAATTCAGGATGGCTGCAGCGACGGCGCTGGCAATGCGATCCCGAAAGTCGGAACTGGACAACAGGGCTTCCTCGGAATAGTTCGAAATGTAGGCGTATTCTATGATGACGTCGGGAATCCGGTCTGTCGAATTTTTGATAACGTAAAGATCGTCGTGCAGGGTACCGTTGTCGGCCAGACCCAAGGCTCGGGCAACCTGCTGACCCAGGTATCGGGCGAACGCCTGGGCGTCCGAATGGAAATAATAGGTCGTCGTTCCGTGAAGGGAACGGTCCTTGGAGGCGTTGCAGTAGAGCCCCACGCACAGGTCAGCGTGACTTTGGTTGACCAAGCTCACCCGCTCCGGAAGGCTCACAAAGGTGTTGGTCGTGCGGTCAAGCTCAACGGCGACACCGTGGGCCCTCAGAATGCTTGCGACTTTTTCAGCGACATCCAGGTTGACAAAAGATTCGGGCAAACCGTCAGGCCCAGTGCCGCCCGGATCATAGCCCCCGTGGCCCACGTCCAGGAAAACTTTGACGTGGGGGGCTGGGGCCCTGGGAGCCGGGGACTTGGACTGCCAATCGAGCCTGAGGTGGTAGGAGTCCCCCTTGGGCTGGGTTTCTAAGGAAAAAACCGAGGGATTTTTTTGCCGGACAACAATATGAACCACGTCCGGGTGCGTGGTGAATTGTGAAACTTCGATCACCGTAGCGTGAGGCTCACGCGTCTCAAGGACCTGGGAAGGACCTAAAAGAACGGCGTGCCTGAACTCCAGAATGTAGTAATGTTCGCCGTCCTGAGAGAACTGAAAGCTCTTGGTAAGGGGCTTGCCGTCGGATTCGATCGCCAACGAACTCCCTGAAAGCTTCCAGGAATACAAATTATCAGCCTTGGCAAAAGCGCCCGTGGTGCTGAGCAAAAATATGGCCAGTGCGGCCTTGAGGATGTCTGAAGATCGGCGGTTCATGATGTTCTCTTTTTATCGGCTGTCTGGCCGAAGAAATAAGAATCTTTTAATGCTCTACTTGTATAGAAACTCATTGAGTGCTAGACCTAGGAATATGAACGTTCGTAACATTCGGTTCATGTTTTTTTTAGGCTTCCTGGTCCTGGGCACGAGTCCCTTGTGGGCCCACCCCCACATCTGGATCAGTTCCACGGCCGAGGTTGAGGTCAAGAACGGTGTCGTGAAGGGTTATTGGGCAACCTGGACTTTCGATGAGATGTTTTCCACGGTCATGACGGGGTTCCCCCACCATTCCGATGGGACCTTCAGCTCCTCCACCCAACGCGCCATTATGGAACAGGACTTTAACAACCTGCGTAACTATCAGTACTTTTGCTGGGTTTACTGGAACGGGCACAAGTTGCACATTCCCAGGGTGGACCGCTTTGAAACGTGGCTGGTGGACGGAGGAACCCGAGCCGTCTATCGTTTTTTCGTTTCGATTGATCGCAAAATTCACCCGGGTGACGAGCTGACCTTGGCGATGTACGACGATTCGTACTACACGCAAATCCTTTGGGCAAAAAAAGATCCTGTCAAAATTGACGGAGCTGACGCCCGAGTTGTTTTTCGCCCCAACGATTCACGAGCCTACTACGGGGGCTTTGTGATTCCTGTGGAAGCTCACATTTATTGGAGGTGAGGATGAAAAAGCAGGCACCGGGGAACGCGAAAGTTCCAGTAACCCTTTTGACAGGTTTTCTCGGTTCGGGTAAAAGCACCGTTTTAAACCGCTTGCTCAAAGAAAGACCCCATGAAAAATTCGGGGTGCTTTTGAACGAATTCGGACGGGCGGCCCTAGAAAGCCAGGTTGTTGAAACCCGACGCGAGCCCGTGTTTGAAATGCCCGCAGGCTGTCTTTGCTGCGTTGCTGACGGGGAAATCCAGAAAGCCCTGACGGCGCTCCTGGAAAAGGATCCGGGCCTGACACGCATTCTGGTCGAGGCATCGGGACTCACGAGTCCCGCTTCAGTTCTGGAAATCCTCAGCGCGGAGTCCAACGAAAAATTCCGCCTGGCGGGGGTTTGGGCCGTGGCCGACGCCCAGACTTTTCTTGAACGGGAAAAAGAAATGGACATCGTGCGTCGTCAACTCAAGTTTGCCGACGCCGTCTTACTCACGAAAACTGACCTTGTCAGTTCCGAAATCAAAAAAAATGTTGAAGCCCGTCTGGCGCAACTCAAACCCGGTATCCCTGTTTTTTCCACCAACGCCCGCCTGCCTTGGAACGCACTCCTGGATCAGTGGGAAACCGATTTTCTGCTCACCCAGGCGGAACGCGACGCCCAACAAACCGAAGTCGAAAAACCTCGGGGGGGTAAGCGTTTTTTTCGAGCCGAACACCACCACGACGACGTCAAGATTTGGGAGTTCGAGTTCGACAAACCCCTTCGGCCCGACGCTGTGCGCAAGGCTTACGAGCTTTCCGAACCCGGTTTACTGAGATCCAAGGGGGTACTTTACCTGGACGACCCCTCGGGACAGCAGTGGAAGTACATTGTTCAGTTTTCAGGGGGTCAAAAACAGCTTTACAGCCGGGCCTGGGAAAAGAACGAAGAAAAAAAGACCTCGCTGATTTTTTTGGGAACGGCGTTCGACGAGTCCCGTCTCGAGGCGACTCTTTTAGAAGGAATCAAATGAAGCAACTGTTACCGGCTTTAGTTCTTTTGGTATTTTTGGGAAGCTCGGCCCTTTTTGCCCAGGCCAATCCTTTTCAAGCCGGAGGTCCGCCCCCGGCGCCTGCGGCGGCTCCCCACCAGGTAAGAAGTTCAGCCAACCACGTCGTCCCTTTTTATGTCATTTGGTTTTCCAAACTCATCGACCTTCAAAAAGACTTTCAGTTCGGCCTGACCAAGGCGATGCGGGGGGTCCAGACCAACCCCTGGTCGGCGGCACTTTGGATTTTGCTCCTTTTTTCTTTCCTTTACGGGGCCCTCCACGTTCTTCTTCCGGGTCACCAAAAGTCGGTGATCGGGGCGTATTTTTTATCCGAAAATGCCCGTTACGGCCAGGGTTTCCTTGTGGGCGCGCTTTTCTCAATTTCGCACGCCGTGAGCGTCATCATCATCCTGGTTGTCCTTCGGGTGATTTTACAATTCACGGCCGGTTCGAGCCTCAATGTCGCCTACCAGATCCTGCAAGGAACGGCGGTAGTAGGAATCGTCATCGTTTCGTTCACGCTCGCCGCCCGCCGGCTGAGCCGGTGGCGGGAAGTCAGCCGACTGGCCTCCCTGGACAAGATGCGCAAAAAACTGGCCTTTGACTGGCACGAACGCCTTCAGACCTCGTACGAACCCGTTCCCTGGAAAAGACTTTTGCCGTTTTTGTTTTTTTCTGCCGTTCTGCCTTGTCCGGGGAGCCTCTTGGTCGTTCTTTTTGCGATGGGACTCGGGGCGCCGATGCTGGGGGTCGTTTCGGTGCTGGCGATGTCCTTGGGCATGGCTTTCACCCTGACCGTGCTTTCCTTGGTGATCATCGGGATGAAACGCAAGGGGGGAAACATGGTGCACACCGGCAGGGGCCGCATTTTCATGCTTTCAGTAGAACTTTTGAGCCTGGTGGCGATGATGCTGTTCGCCCTCATGCTTTGGCCGTCTCAGTTGGCCTAGTTTTTCTGAAATAAAAATGCACTTATATCTGTCAATAATCTTTCCATCATCTTCCTTTTAGCTTAGACTGAAGATGACCATGAATCCTAAACCTGTCATACTTTGTGTCGACGACGAAAAAATCATCCTGGAAAGTCTGCGGGCAGAACTACGCCGCGAATTCGTCCACGAATTCGAAGTCGAAACGGCACAGAGCGCAGAGGAGGGGCTTGAGCTCGCCAAGTCTTTGCTCTACGACGGGATGGAACTTCTCATCGCCATTTCTGACCAGAACATGCCCGGCATGAAAGGCAACGAGTTTCTTTCGCAGATCAAATCCCTTTCTCCTGAAACCCACACGGTGCTTTTGACGGGGTACGCGGATCTGGACGCCGTACGCGACGCTGTGAACTCGGCGGGACTTTTCCGCTACATGAATAAACCCTGGAAAATTGAAGAACTGGGTTTCACCGTACGCCAGGCCGCCCGAAGCAACGGGTACCAACGCCGCTTGCGCGATCAAAAAGTGCGGATCCGGAGTTTGACCAATTCGATGATCTACGCCCTGGAAGCGGCCAACCAAAAATCCGACGACGACACCTTTGCACATATCAACCGCGTTTCGGCCTACAGCGCCGCGCTGGCCAAGGCCCTGGGAAAAGACGACCTTTGGGTAGAACGCATCAGCCTCTACAGCCAGCTTCATGACATCGGCAAGGTCGGTGTCGCCTGCCAGCTGCTCAATGGACCCGATCATTTCACAGAACGTGAAAAAGAAATTCAGAAGCAGCACGTTCGTTTCGGGTTTTTGATTCTTTCCACGGACGGGATCGACGAGATGGCCGCCAACATCGCCCATTACCATCACGAACGCTGGGACGGGAACGGCTACCTGCAAGGACTTCGAGGTGACCAGATCCCTCTTGAGGCCCGAATTGTCACCGTGGCCGACATTTTTGACGGGCTATCGACGGCACGGAGCTATAAACCCGCCGTTCCCTTTGAAGAGGCCTTTCATCTAACCCTGAGCTTTGGTGGCTCCGCTCTGGATCCCGAGCTTGTGGCCGTCATGCGAGAAATCCGTCAGGTTTTTCGTCAGATCCATGAAAGAAGCTTGGCTGACGACAACTCGGTAAGCCTGATCCAATCCGTTTAAAAGGAGCCGCCCATGGAGGGCCCTAACGATCAGGAAAGTTTCTTGCCCGAATTGGACCAGCGGTGGAAGATTTTGAAAAAGGGAAATCCCATTCCTGGATTGTATCAGCCTTCGGGAGCCGAACTCGTCAAGGTGCGGGGAACGTCCAACCGTTTGGGCAACCTCATCGTGACCGAGTACGAAATCGTGGTGACCGACGACGGTGCCGTGGTGGGGACCTACAGGGTTGTCGCGGAAGAATCGGCCGAGGCCGTTGAACGGAGCTTTGAAGAAAGTTAAACCGCCGGACCGGGGCGGTCTTTATTTCACTTTACAACCCCTTTGTTATAGAGTAACATAGTCATCAAATCATATTATTTATACATATTTTTTGATTTAATATGATTAAATATTTTAATTTGGGGTTAAAATGAAACACATTGGAAAGATTCTAGTGATATTTGTGGTAAGTTTGGCGTTGTGGAGTTGCCAGAACCCTGCTTCAACGTCGTCAACAACGTCCACTCCGTCGTCATCGACGACACCACCGCCCGTCCCGCCGGCAGCCCAGTGGGCGGCGGCGCTGTCCTCAGGCCCAGCTTCAGGGGCCGCATCCTTCAACAAGATCGCTGTAGATGGAAACGGGAATTCGTACGCCGTGGGCTATCTAAACGGAACTAACTCCTACGGATTCGGGAACGGCGTCACAGCAACAGGAATAGTGGGGGGCTACAATCCTTTAATCGTTAAATTTAATTCATCGGGAGTAGCCCAGTGGGCCCAGACCCTGGCGTCGGCTTCCTCGGGGAGCTTCGGTGATTTTCTCGGCGTGGCGATCGACGGGAGTGGTAACGTTTATGCCGTAGGGTTTATCGGGGGAAATACCAACAATTTTGGCAACAGTGTCACGGTAACCGGACCGTTGAACACAAACTTGGTGGTTGTGAAATACAACCCTTCGGGGGTCGCCCAATGGGCGCAGACCCTGACTTCAGGGCCCTCCACAGGGTCATCAACATCTGGTTTCATCGGGGCAAAGGTTGACGGAAATGGAAACGTTTTTGCCGTGGGCTGGATAAACGGAAATACGGCTGCCTATAATTTTGGGAATGGAGTTACAGCAACTGGAGTTGCGACACTCAGCAACAATCCAATTATCGTGGAGTACAATTCCTCGGGTGTTGCCCAATGGGCGCAGACCCTGACGACGGCAACCGTTACGGGATCGGGTACGGCCCTCTTCACCGACGTGGCTCTTGATGGGAATGGAAACGTTTATGCCGTTGGAGGAAACAACGGGAGCACTTCATTAGGATTTGGTTCCGGTGTAACAGCGAGCGGGGCACCCAACGGCCCCTTAATCGTCAAGTATAGCGCGTCAGGTACGGCGTTGTGGGCTCAAATCATGGCCTCGGGTTCTTCGTCGACCAATACTTATAACTTTGGTGGGGTGGCGATTGATGGAAGCGGGAATATTTATGCCGTAGGATCAACGGGTGGTACGAACGACGGATTTGGGAATGGCGTCACGTCCCTCGGAGCTTCGGGAACGTACAATGCCCTGATTGTAAAATACAACTCGTCAGGTGTTGCTCAGTGGGCACAAACCACAACTTCAGGTCCGTCGTCTGGCAGTTCATATTTCGGGGGCGTCACGCTTGACGGGAACGGAAACATTTATGCCGTAGGTTCTCTAACTGGTGACATTTACGGGTTTGGAAACGGCGTCACCGCGACAGGACTAGTTGACAATAACGCTCTGATCGTCGAGTACAACTCCTCGGGAGTGGCTCAGTGGGCTCAGACAACGGCCACCGCCTCGTCGGGTTCTTCGTACTTCAATGCAGTGGCAACCGATGGAAGTGGCAACCTTTATGCAGTCGGTGAACTGCTTGGAAACGCGTCTTTCGGTTTCGGAACTGGTGTGACGGCAACCGGCGTAACTTCAGGGTCAAACACGGCAAATACGCTGATTGTAAAATATTAAAAAGAGTACTTAGTTCCAGCCAAAAGACTTAACTGACGTTTCAGGCAGACTGAAACTTTTAGTGCTTTTTTCGGACTCGGACACCTGCCTCAAGGCAACATCCATCCTGTTTACTTTGGGGTGTTGTTTTGAGTGGGTGTTCGAGTTTTTTTCATTCGAGTTTTAGGCCAGTGTGGCCGCCGGACCGGGGCGGTCTCCGATCTTGACACTCCGCCAGACGGCTCTTTATGATGAACGGAACGGCGATGGGGTTCCGCCTTTAACCGCTCTTTTGAGCTGATGACTCCTGTCCATTTCAATTTTCTCAACCTTGGCGTGAGATTTGGTGCAGGAGTTTAGCTTGTTCAATTCAACCTTTCTTTTGGGTTCGGTCTTTCAACATCTTGTGGTGGTTCTATGAACTATCTTTATATCCTGATCGGCGGCGGAATCGGTTCTTTGGCCCGTTTTCTCACCTCAAAATGGGTCATGTCCCAGACGGGTTCGACGTTCCCCTGGGGGACGATCACCGTCAACCTGGCGGGAGCCTTCGTCATAGGCTTTTTAACGGGCCTTTTTGAACGGTGGGCCGTACCTCCGCAATTGAGATTTTTCCTCATTGTCGGTTTTTTGGGAGGCTTTACCACGTTCTCGACCTTTGGGCTCGAGACGTTCCATCTTTTTAAAGATTCCCAGTTTTTGTTGGCCGTTGGAAACTTCCTTTTGACGAACCTGGCAGGATTTATTCTGGTGGCAGCCGGTTACTTTGCCGCAGGAGCCTTCGTCAGACTTCTTCGTTATTTGATGTGAATAACCCACAAGAGGAGCGCGTTTTGGACAAGAAAGTTTTAGGTCCTTCGGAGGTTTCAGCCGTGGAGGGAGTCGCCTTTGAAGAAAACGATGTTCAGTTGCGGATCTACATGGGCGAAGGCTGCAAACATCATCACGGGCATCCCCTGTATGAAGCCGTGGTGCTGAAGGCCCGGGAGCTAGGCTTGGCCGGGGCAACTGTTCTTCGGGGCGTGATGGGCTTCGGCGCCGATCGACGGCTTCATACCTCGAAATTGGTCGACTTGATGGAAGACTTGCCCATCGTCGTTGAAATCGTCGACACCTCCGAAAATATCGCCAGGCTGAGGCCCTTTCTGGACGAGGTTCTGGACAAGGCCTTTGTTACAGTCCAAAACGTACACGTCCTGAGGTACAGGCAGAAAGATCAAAATAAGGCCTAGAGTCCGGGGCCTAGAAAAAGCTTCCGTCTCTGGGTTAGCACCAGCTCGGCGCAGAGGCCCGAACGTTCAAGGCCCCCCGCCCGGGCCAGGTTGCCGCAAAAGGTTCGGTCCATCAAGGTTCTTTCAGAGATGAAAATCCAGCCCTGTAATCCTGCAGGTACCGGCTGAGTTCATTGCTGCGTTTTTGGAGGGCTTGAGCAAAGTCGTTGCTCTGGTCACCGGGCAGGGATTTGAGGTGGGCA
>JABEVL010000115.1 GCA_013043995.1 Spirochaetales bacterium
ACCGTGAGTGTTGTGGTCTATTCGACGCCTTCGTGCCCCTACTGCACGATGGTGAAAAATTATCTGAAAAACAAAAACGTGCCTTACACCGAATACGACGTCAGCCGTGACACGCGCCGTGCGGACGAAATGGTGCGCAAGTCCGGACAGATGGGTGTTCCCGTCGTGGACATCAACGGCAGGGTGCTCGTTGGTTTTCGGCCCGCCGAGATCGAGAACGCTTTAAAGCGTTAGCTCAACCGGGGACGCCAGGATTTTCCTGGCGTCCGATTTTTTTGTGTTCTATACTGGTAGCATCGGCATGAGTGTCATTGGAGGAACCATGGCAAAGATCGTCGTGCGGGTGCCAGACCTAAGATCCAGGGTTGCAAGGAACTGAAAAACGAATGAAGCTCTTTAAGCCGAGTGGGTCGCCCTACTCCATCGTCAGGATAATGGCTTTGACAGTCATTCTGGCGATTGTTGCGGTCACGACCTTGCTTGCCCTGGTTCTGACGTTTTACTTTGCCGAGCAGCAGAAAAAGGTCGTTACTTCCGAAGCCCAAAGTCTTGAGACTTTCTTACAGGGAAGCCTGGCTCCCTTACTTTGGAACTACGACAACAGCACGATCCGTTCACTGGCCCAGGCCGTCCTGCTGCGCCAGGAGGTCTCGTTCCTCAAGATCACCCAGGACAACGGCCAAACAATCATCCTTCAGGGCCAAGCGCAATCCAAAAATCCTCTATTTTACCAAAGCGTGGAATACCATCACAAAATCGTCGGCTCCTTCGAATTTCAAATTTCCCCAGGAGTCTTGAATAACACTCTGATTCCCGAGCTGTGGTTTGTGTTTTTCTTTGTGGTGTTTTTTATTGCCGTTTTTGTCTGGTTAGGCCCCTGGATAAGCCGTTTTATTCTTGCCCGGCCCCTTATCGTTCTCTCCGAAGCTGTGGAAAGGTTCTCGCACGGGGACTTTTCGACGGAGCTTTTGGAGAAGGTTCGTGTTCATGAATTCCTCCCCTTCACCAAAACACTTTGGGACATGGGACTGCGGCTGCAGGCTGAACGCGACAAGTGGAAATTGCTCAACGAGGACCTTGAAAACCGCGTCGAAAAACGAACCAAGGCTCTGAGCGACGCCAACGAGAAACTCGAAAAGACCCTCTGGGAGTTGCGTCAAACCCAGGACTACCTCGTGCGCTCCGAAAAACTCGCCACCCTGGGTCAGCTTGTCGCCGGTATCGCCCATGAACTGAACACGCCCTTGGGCGCGATCGATTCCTCCTACAGGACCTTGTCCCAGATCGTCAAGGGCGAAATGACCTCGCTTTTGCGCCAGAAAGAAGAATTCTGCGGTGATTCCACGGCCCCCGCCTTGGATCTTTTGGAAAGGGCCATCCAGCAGACCACGGTTCCAATGACCTCACAGCCTTCCTGGAAAGAACGCAGGAGTTGGCAAACGGAACTGGAAACCCAAAAAGCGCCCTGGAGCGAAGGACTCGCCTCCCTGGTCTTTGACTACGACCTCTGGCCCCTGCGTTTCCAACTGACGGAGTTGCTTCAGGAACGTCCCGACGGCGGCATCCTGGTGTTTTTCAAAACCTTCTGCTCGTTGGCCCGATCCGCCAGTATCATCGGCATCGCCTCCGAAAAGGCTTCGGCGGTGGTCGCCTCCCTCAGGGACTACGCACGCCGCGAAGAAGTCGATCAAAAGCAGGAAATCGACCTGGTGAACGAGCTGGAAACGATTCTGGCTCTTTTTCGCAACAAGCTGGCCAAGGTCGAGGTCGTGCGCCACTTTGAACCCCGGCTTTCGGTCATGGGTTCGAAGGCCAAACTCAACCAGGTGTGGATCAACCTGATCAACAACGCCCTCCACGCGATGAACTACGAAGGCAAGCTGGAGTTAAGCGTGCGCCGCGGGGGTGAAAACGTCCTCATCGAAGTCACCGACTCGGGCCAAGGCATCGCACCCGAGAATTTTCCGCACATCTTTGAGCCGTTTTTCACCACCAAGCCGCCCGAACAGGGGATGGGACTGGGGTTGGATATTTGCCGCCAGATCGTCGAAAACCAGGGCGGGACAATCTTTTTTGAGAGCGTCCCCGGCCGTACGACCTTCAGGGTCACCCTCAAGAGCCTGAGCTGAGCCCGTCAGTTCTCAAGCACGGCGCGGATACGCCGCACTCCGGCTGAACTCGCTTCTTCCTTTAAAATCTTGAAGCGCCCTAGTTCCGACGTATTTTGAACGTGGGGTCCGCCACAGACTTCCAAGGAAAAGTCTCCGATCCTGTAAACTTTGACCACGTCTTCGTACTTCTCGCCAAACAGGGCCATAGCCCCCAGCCCCTTGGCTTCGGTGATCGGCATCGTGGTCATGGTCACCGGCAAGGCCCGCTGGATCTGTTCGTTGACGATCTGCTCCACACTGCGCAGCTGTTCGTCGGTCATCTTTTCGCCGTGCGAAAAGTCGAACCGCAGGCGCTCGGGGGTAATGTTGGATCCTTTTTGGCGGGCATGATCCCCCAGGACCATCTGGAGGGCCTTGTGCATCAGGTGCGTGGCGGTGTGCAGACGGGTCGTCATTTCACTGTGATCGGCGAGTCCGCCCTTGAAAGTTTTGTCGGAACCTGCCTTGGACAGCTCCTGATGTTTCAGAAAAGCCTCGTCAAATCCCGCCCGATCGACGCTCAGGCCGTTCTCGGCGGCGAGTTCCTCGGTAATCTCAATCGGAAAGCCGTAGGTGTCGTAGAGCTTGAACGCCAGCCTTCCGGGGATCTCTTTCTTGGGATTTTTGAGGAGGTTGGGGAGCATTTTCTCAAACTCGTGTTCCCCGTGTTCCAGGGTTTTCAGGAACTTTTCTTCTTCCCGCGCGAGTTCTTCAAAGATGAATTCCCTGCGGCCGGCCACCTCGTCGTAGACACCCTGATAGATGTCCAGAACGGCGGCGGCAGGAACGGCGAGGAAAGGCCTCATCACGCCCAGTTTCCGCCCGCAGCGCACCGCACGGCGGATTAGACGCCTCAAGACGTAGCCCTGCCCCACGTTGGAGGGGGTGATGCCCAGGTCGTCGCCCAAAATAAAGCACGCCGTTTTCACGTGATCGCAGATGATGCGGATGTTGGTGTCGTGGGCCGCGTCGCGGCCGTAGCTCAGGCCCGAAGCCGACTCGACGGCCTGGATGACCGGGAGGAACAGCTCCGTTTCGTAGACGCTTTTTTTTCCTTGAAGAATCGTGCTCGTCCTTTCGACGCCCATGCCCGTGTCCACGTTCGGGCGCGGCAGGAGTTCATACTTTCCTTCGGAAGTCTTGTTGTACTGCATGAAAACGTCGTTCCAGATCTCGAGCCATTTTCCGCAGCCGCACGAAGGGCCTTCGCACGCCTCGCCCTTGGAACAGTCGCGTCCTGTGTCGTAAAACATCTCTGTATCCGGA
>JABEVL010000116.1 GCA_013043995.1 Spirochaetales bacterium
AGCCTTGGGCGAGTTCCAAACCAATCAGGCAGACGTGAAGCAGCGGAAATTTTTGTCCTTCACCGGCCAGGTCTCCAAGGCACTTCAAACCTGAGGCGTCACCGGCAAGGTACAGCCGACCAAGGTAGCGCTCAATTTCAAGACTTGGAAGGAGGGACGAATGGCGCAAGTCGATCGAAGCCAAAGCCTGGGTATAGAAAACTTCCAGAATTTTCGAAGGAAGCGCCTCAGGCTTCAAAAAGCGCAGAAGAAAACCTTGCGCCGAAAAAATGGCCGTAGCGTGCCAATATTCGGCGAAGGCGTCTTCTTTGATACGATGCTGAAGAATGTAGCAATCGTTGACGATCGCTTGGGGTTTGAGCCCCGCCGTCTCCTTTTCCACGATGCCACCCTATTCGGCTTTACAAGCTAGACATTGAGCGGAGGTACCGAGGGCGGAACTTCGGCCTCTGCAAAGTTGCCCCGAACCAGAAGGATGTCGGGAATGGCTTCGCTGAGCTGCTTGGTCATGTCAAGGAACTTGCCGCGGATGTTGTTCGCCTGGAGGGCCACGTCACGGACCTGTTCGGCGGGTACGGGTCTTTGCGGTTCGATCAAGCTTGCGATTTTGTCAAGGATGGTCAGGATGATTCGATTGAGGGAGTCCATCTGGTCCTTGGTTTTATCCAGGTGTTTGCCGAGGTTGTTCACGTCGTTGACGTTGAGGGGGTAGAGCCTGTAGCCTTCTTCGGGGTTGGCATAGTTTTGATACAAGAGGCCCAGGATGATTAAAAGCGACTTGGGGTAAATTTCCCCGCTTTTCCAAGCCGTCAAAAAACGAAAGCTTTCTGAGAGCATCCATCCGTTGGGCTGGATGTTCCCCAAAAAACGTGCAGGGTCCTTGTCCCCGACCAAGGTATCAATAACCCAGCGGTTGCCGGCTGCGATCAGTTGGAAAAATACGGGGTAGTTATCCGAGGTGAGTCCCGGCTTGTTGACAAGGTAGTGGGCGTAGGACAGAGCCGTAAAAACGCTAAAACCATCCTTGCACTGAATGACATCTTTAATATAGCCCAGCTGGAGCTCGTCGATCTCTCTGGGATCCCATACGGGAGCCTGCTGCTCTGCCATGTTTTGCTGCCTCCTGTTGGCTTCAAAAAAGACGCCACGAAGCCCGTGGCGTCCCGGATTGCGAACGTCGTCGCCTTAGGTTGCGGTGCTCTCGGCCAGCGGAATACGGCGACGAGGTTGAACGTCTTCGTCCATATTGGGCTCAATGCGCAAAAGAACCTCAGGGATGATATCCACGAGCCTTTTGGTCGAGTCGAAGAAGTTGTTACGCACGTTGTGAGCGTGGACCGCCAGGTCTTCCATGTCTTCGTTGAGGTTTTGGCCTTCCAGAGAACTCAGTTTATCGAGAATATCGAGGATGCTTCTATTCAATAAATCGTCCTGCCCTTTGTCCTCGTTGAGGTGCTTGCCGAGGCTGTTCAAATCGGCTACGGACGGCGGGTAGATCTTGTACCCGTCGAGCGGCGAGTTGTAAGTTGCCTGGAAAACTCCCAAGATGATGCCCAAAGTCTTTGAGTAGATTTCACCCTTCCGGTACTTGGCAAGGATACTGAAGCAGGTGGCCACGATAAAGTAATTAGGCTGAATCGAGCTCATGAACAAAAAAGGGTCGCGGGTTCCCAAGAGCGCGTCAATGACGTGGTGGTTGCGAACCGTCAGAACCTTGAGGAAAACCGGGTAGTTTCCGTTGTTGATTCCTGTAAAATTGAGGTAACTGGCGTAGGTGATCGCAGATTCGACGGCCTCGACCGTTCGCGTCCCCATGATGCCCTTGAGCATTCCGTATTCGATGCCCATAACATCGGCATCGCTCCATTCTTCTTTCTTCTCAAAAAGTTCTTCCATGACTTTAACCTCCTGATTTTAACTGAAATTAGTCCGCAAAAATCGTGCGCGGAGCGGTTTCCTTGGCGATGTAATCCGATTTGACCAAAAGAACCTGGGGAATGATGTCTTCCATCTTCTTGCGCTTGTCAAAGAAGTAGGTCCGAATGTTGTTGGCTTGGCGGGCCATCTGCTCTTTTTCAGGGTCTGTCGACGTGCCAGCCAGGGCCCCGAGGCGATCGACGATGTCAAGAATGGTTCGGTTGTTCGGTTCTTCTTGTCCTGTTTCTTTGTTCAGGTGTTTACCCAAGTTGTTCACATCGTTGATGGAAACCGAGTAAATTTTGTACCCGTCTTTTGGCGACGCGTAAGCAGCTTGTAGAATTCCTAAAACAACAGAAAGCGTGATGGGGTAGATCCCGCCTGGATGCCATTTGGTCAAAAGCTTGAAGGCTGTAAAAATCAGGTAGTTGTTCGGCTGGATGGGACTAAGGAGAAGAAAAGGATCCTTTTTCCCGACCATCGTGTCGATAACCCAGTGATTCTCGACTTCCAAAAGCTTGAGAAACAACGGGTATGTGTCGTTGTTCAAGCCTGAAAGGCTTAAAAACCTCGCAAAACTCAACGTTCCTTCAACGGCTTCTTCGGTACGGCTCCCGAACATGTTCTGCACAATGCCCAATTCAACTTGCATGATGGTCTCTTTGGACCAAGTCTTGTCGATGAGCTTTTCACTTTGTTTGTCCATCGTATCCTCCATTCACGCGGATGTACTTTCATTCTAGGGTGCAGTTATGGGAAAGTCAAAAACAATCAGTTAAGAAACCTTCCGAAATCTTTAAAAAAACCATTTTTCTTTAGGCCACGCCGGCCTGTTTTCTCCTCTTCACGCAGATCTTGGCATTTTATCTCCACGGAACTCTGAAAAGGGGGAGAGATCTTTAAATCTCAACAAATTCAATAGATAAACTTGAGCTTGGAGGGCAAACTTTTTAACAGTGATCCAGTTCGGAAGACGAACCTCATCTGATGCTTGAAAGGATCTGGGATGCGGGAGACTTTGGAGTGAGAAAAATCAAGGAAAAAGGAGATCGGCTTACTGGATCCCTGGAGTTTCTTCGCCGGGAACAATGCGGCGCGCTTTCTGGCGTTCAAGCTGACGTTGGCGAAGCACTTCGGCGTAGTCGGAATGGGGGTCAACCCCTTCGATACCGTACTTTCTTGTCAGGATGGGTTTGGGAATCGCGTCGTTCAGCTGTTTTGTCGTGTCGAAGTAGGCGTATCGAACGTTGAAGGCGTGCTTGGCTAGGATGTTTTTTTCGGGGTCTCTGTAGCTTTCCCCGAGGTGGGTCAAACGATCCAGAATTTGCAAGACAAGCCTGTTGATGGGATGCTCCTGGGGTTCTGCCTTGATCAGAAATTTTCCGACGGCGTTGATGTCCATAATGCCGATGGGATGGAGTTTGTACCCATCGTCGGCGTCAAAGTAGGCGTTTTCGACGATCCCTAAGAGGGCCATGAGGGCCTTTTCATAAAGTTCGTCCGGGTGAAAGGCAAATAAATTGGAAAAAGCCGACTCGATCATCTCCGTATGGGGTTTGATGGTCGAAAACAAGAGCCGGGGTTCACGGGCATCGATCAGAGCGTCGATGACCCAAGGGTTGTTGGATTGAATTAAACGCAAAAAGAGAGGGTAGGTGTCCCTGTTGATGCCCGACCAGTTAAGAAACCGGGCAAAACTGACGGCGCATTCGAGCTGCACGGGATCCGTGCAGGCAAACAGCGCCTCGCGGATGAAGTAGATCCCATCGATGATAATCCTGCGATCTGTTTGAAAGTTCATGAATTTTTTGCCTTGGCCCAGCTTCTTTTAGTTTGTCGGTTCAAGGTGGCAAAGAGTTGAGGAAGAACGGCCCCAAGCACTACTTTTTGTTGCTGTACATCTGCAAGAAGCTTTTGCCGAAGGCTGAGTAGTCTTCTTCGTGGCCGCTTGACTTGATTTCTGCTGCGGGCTTGAACCAACGACGAAAGTACTCATCCACGTAACGGATGCGCTCCAAGAGATTATCCGCCAGTGTGGCCGCCTGAGTGTCGGGGTCCGGACTCCAGCCCCGGCAGAGCGGCAGGGCCAGGTTCAAGAGAGTTTCCCGGTTGAGAGAACTGAAAGCTTTGAGCCGGACGTCGAAAAGCTCGATGGGCTGGTTTTCAAAGTGTTCGGGGCGCAAGAGGGTCAGAAACCTCGTTTTTTCGGTACGGAACCAACCGAATTTTTCGGGGTCGCCCGTGATCTTCATTTTTGAGGTTGTCAGGTCGGCCTTGTCAAAGTCGATTGCCACCAGAAAGTCCACACGACGGGAGTTTTGGATGACAATGTAGTTGTTGGGGTTGCGGTCTTCGTCAAAGTAGATCCAACGGTTGACCAGATCTTGCCGGATGTAGTCGATGAAGGGTTTTTCCAGGTAATTGTAAGAGCTGATCTGGACCCCTTTTCTGACGACCTTGGTGGCCCGGTAGGCTACCCCGTTGATTTTTGTGAGAACCAGGGGCGCTGAAAGAGTCCCCGCGTGATGGTCCAGCAGGTAGACCAGGGTGCAGATCCTGTGGTAAAGGGCTTCTTCGGCGTTGGCGACGGGTTTAACGATCCAGGCGTGGCCTTCTTCGTCGGTGGCGGCCAGGTAGCCTTTAACCAGGGCGTTGAAAGGAGCCTCGTCGCTTTTGGGCGTCAAGGTGAGCGTCAAGTGATCAAGCCGTTCTAAGAGCTCCGCTACCTCCAAGTCCAGGTAAAAGTAATGAACAAGTTCGGGATCGGCCAAGCGGGTTGCGAGATTTTGACGTTCATCCATAGTAGTAGACCTCCGCGGACTTCACCTGTGCAAGTTTCAAAACGATCTCTTTTCCTTGGAACGTCAGGTAGGGGGCTTGGCTCGACGTTCCCGAGTAGATGATGTGGTGGTTGCGCACGCCGATCACGTTCATCCAGCACCCGGTTTTGCTCCCGTCGTTGATGATGTTGTGCCCGACGATAAAATGCGTGAATTCAGGTAAATAGAGGCACTCCAGCATGGCTCGAACGTCGCGTTCGCCGTATTCACGCGAACTGGGGGTGCCGTGGAACTCGTTGATCCGGTTCCAGGTGAGTTGTTGCATCAGGTCAGGGCGGTCGCGTACCTCGATCAGTTGTTCCCGTGTGCACCCGCCGCGAGGGGGACCTGCATGGGTGATGACAAAACCGTCTCCGATCACAAAGTAGGGAAGTTCCTCAAAAAAACGCTCGACTGCTGCTGCGTATTCGGGGGAACGGGCTTCCACGACCTTTTTTTTAAATTCCTTACCTTGCGCTATGCCCGATTTTACGAGGCGTTCGTCGAAGGTGTCGTGATTTCCCCTCATGTAGATAAAATTCTTGGGGTAGGCCATGATCAGTCTGAAAATTTCCTCGAGCATGACCAATGAACTGGTCATGTCTTTCATTTGACCCGTCTGGTCGCTGTGCACGGCGTCCCCGACAACGATGTAGGCGGCCTTACCCGCTTCCACGTCCTGACGGTTGGTTTCATGGTCAAGGATGTTGTGAAGATTGTTCAGGTCGGTGTGGAGGTCGCCGACGATGATGGGGCGAAGGTTGGCCGGAAAGTCGATGAGTCCGCCGGGACGGCCTTTGGAATCTTTAGGGCGGCCTGGGTAACTTTGGACGA
>JABEVL010000117.1 GCA_013043995.1 Spirochaetales bacterium
GTTCGCAGGCCTGGCAAGAGGGGCAATCGGGGCGGAAAAAGAAGGAACCAAAGTGGCGCCAACCGCTGTCGAGCAAAGAACCTAGATCGGATTCCGACAGGGAAGAGGCAAAAAAATAGCGCTGAACGAAACTTTTTCCAGGTAGATACGGACAAGCGACAGCCTCGGCGAGCCGAGGCTCCGCGTCGATACGGATCACTTCGAAGCGGCCCCCGAAACGTGCTGAACCTGCTCATGCAGTTCCGCAACCGCTTCAGGTGTTGCAAGCTTGAGGTTGGCCAGAACAAAAGCCGGCACTTGGCTGTAGGAAACCAGGTCGCTCTCGACGCCGACGAAGTGCTGGGCTAGGTTGATCAGGCAAACTTCGCCCTGAAGGTCGGGGATCGCCAGCTGGGGATGCCTGTAGTACCGGATCATCTGGATCAAGTCCTCGGGAAAGTTCCATTTTTCGGCGATTCTGGCCCCGATATCCGGGGGGTTGATGCTCATGGTCAGGTCTTCAAAGAGCTCACTAGGGATGCCCCGGGCCCTGCAAAAATCCTGAACTTTGGCCAGAAGATCGGGGTGAATGAACGACAGGATGATCTGGCCGATGTTGTAAAGGATCCCGCCGATTTGAACCTGATTCTGGGAATCACGGTCAAACTTCAGGCGCTTAGCCAGTTCGTTGGCGTATAGGGAAACCTGGACGGCCTCTTCCCAAAGAGCCTTTTGTTTTTCGACGTAGCGGCGCAAAAGCTGATGGGCTCCGTACGGGTAGATGAGCTCCTTGACGCCCTGAACTCCGATGAGCCGAATCGCTTCGGTGATCGATTCAATTTTCTTGCGGTTGGCAAACTGAGCCGAGTTCACGAACTTAATCAGGTCGGCGGTCAGGGCTGGATCGCGAGCCAGCTGATTGCCCAGGATCGTAAAGTTGACATCGGGGTCGTTGAGCAGCTGGATCAGCTTTTGAAGGTTGTCGGGGAAGGGCGGCAGGGAATCGATCAGGCGCACGACTTCGTCGGCGATCAGGTTGACGCGTTCCAGGCGGACGGCGTTCATGGGAATGCTGAGAGCGGCGACCGTTTCCGTTTCGGTAGACGACAGGTCAAAGGCCTTTTCCGAAAGCCCCATTTTGCGCAGCATCAAAATCATGATGACGATCCCCAGACCCGCGCCCTCGGAATCGTCGAGAACTTCGGCGAAGGCCTCTTCCATGCTCTTGAAAGCCTTGGACCTGGCGATGCGGTCGTAAACCCGTGTCAGTTCCTTGGGGACGATGGGTGCGTTGTTTCTCACCGAAAGATAAAACGTGTTGTTGCGGATCAAAAAAGTGATCTTGATGTAAAGGTCTTCTTTTTCTTGAAGCCGCAGGTAGTAATCGATCTTGTCCATCGTGTCTTGTTTGAAGGTTTTAAGACCGATCTCATAGTCAGCCGGGTCCTCAAGGTTGAGTTTTTTCTCCTGGAAATAGACGCGTTTCGTGTTGGCCTTTTTGGCGTTGACCGTCAGTTCCTTGAGGCAGTAACTCAGATGGTCTTTGAGATCCTCCTGGCCCAATTCGGCCAGGTAGAGCGAAAGAACTTCTTCAAGATCGGCCTCGGTCTGTGCAGGAAGGGTGTGGGTCTTGATGATGAGGGGGATGCCGTTGCGGGCGGCGTGCTTAACTTTGGTGGTGTCGAGGGTCATTCTGCCTCCTCCTTAGGGTGGGCTAGTTCGCGTAAGAGGGCCAGCTTTTCAACGATGATCTGTCCGAGGGTCCCCTCAGGGTACTGCCCCTCGGGGTCGATCTGCCCCAGTTCTTTTCCCGTCAAGAGAAAGAGGGCTTCTTCCAAAGTTTTGACAGGGTAGATATGAAACCTCTTTTCCCGCACGGCTTTCTGAACGTCCTGGTTGAGGACAAGGTTCTGGATGTTCCAGTGGGGGATGATGACGCCCTGGGTGCCTGTTAGGCCCAGTTTGGAGCAGGTGTAAAAGAAGCCTTCGACTTTTTCAGTGATCCCGCCGACGGGCTGGATTTCGCCCCGCTGGTTGATCGAACCCGACACGGCGAGGTCCTGACGCAGAGGAACCCCCGAAATGGCGGAAAGGAGGGCGAAAACCTCGGTCGAAGAGGCGCTGTCGCCGTCCACCCCGCTGTAGGATTGCTCAAAACCGACGCTGGCCGAAAGACTCAGCGGAAAATCCTGGGCAAAACGCGACCTCAAGAGTCCCCGAAGGATCAGAACACCCTTGTCGTGAATTTCCCCTGAAAGTCCGGCTTCGCCTTCGATGTTGACGATGCCGTCGTCGCCGGGAGCCGCCGTGGCCGTGATCCTCATGGGGCGTCCGAACGAATAGCTTCCGCGGTCAAGGATCGCTAGACCGTTCACGACGCCGACGGCCGTTCCGGTCACCGCGAGCAGGATTTGCCCCTCGCGGACTTGTTCGTCCATTTTTTCTTCGGGGAGTGAAAAGAGGTACTTGCGTTCCTCGAGTGCCCGCTGGACAGCCTGCTGGTTCATCACGCCGAGGCCGAGCTGGGCCGCCCAGTAGGAACTTTCTGACAGAAGGTCGGCGATGGCGGAAAACCTTGTCGAAAGTTTTCCCCGGTGCTCTGCCAGCCGAACGCCGTACTCCAGGATTTCGGCGCTCCCCGCGGGGTCGAGCGGGAGCAAAGCGCGTTTTTTGACCGTATCGTCCATGAATTTCAGGTACTCCGCCATCGCCAGCGGGGTGCGGGGCATCACAGAGTCGAATTCGGCGCTGATTTTGAACAGCCTGCCAAAGGAACGGTCTTCTTGAATTAAAAAATCGTAGAGCCCTTCCGTCCCGACGATGATCACCTTGAGGTTGACCTCGATGGGGATGGGCTTGAGCGACGAGGTCGGTCCAAACGGACCTGAAGCGACCTGAATCTCGACCTGCCGGGTTTCAAGAACCTGTTTCAGCAGGGGCCAGGCTTCCTCCTGGGCTAGGATGTCCTCCGCACGCAAAACGAGGTAGCCTCCGGAAGCCTGGTGCAGGGCGCCGGGACGAATCGCCAAAAAAGTCGGCCGAGTCTCGCCGTCGCCGCGGGTTTCCAGGGTGCCGAAGAGGTTGGACGCCGTCGGCCTGTGCTCAAAAACGACGGGAAGTTTGGGGGCTTTGCCGTGGTCGACGAGCACGTTGACGGCGTAGCGGATCAGAGCCGGGTTCCCCTGCCCGTCGTCGACGGGTTTGTCCGACAGGAACAAAAACAGGTGGTTTTCAACGTCCTTTTCCAGGCTCGCGAGCCAGTTTTTCACGCCGTCTTCGGGGAAGGTCCTGCCCAGCTTTTGCACGAGCCTGTGCAGGGGGCGGCTCACGTAGGAAACCTGAAGTTTCTGGAGGTCCTTTTCCATGACTCGGCGGGCTTCGGCGAGTCTTTCAAAAAGGACCTTCATTTCGTCGATGAAGAGGTAGTAACGTTCCCGCGATTGGTTCCAGGTTTGCTCGTCGATCTCGCCCGAGGCGACCTTGTCCTGAAGGTCGTCAAAGCTGACCGCCTCACCCTTCCACAGCGGCAGGATGTCCATGATCGGAGGGTCGCCTTCCTCGGCCTCCAGCTGAACGATTTTGTAACCTTCTTTGTTGAGGCGGCCTTCAAATTCGGCAATAACGTGGTTTTCCTGAAACTCTGTTTTTTTGACGATCTGGTCCCTTTGGGTTTTATAAAGCTCCCCGGCCAACTCCTGCCGGATGCGGACCTTGAGGGTTTCAACAAGCTCGTGA
>JABEVL010000118.1 GCA_013043995.1 Spirochaetales bacterium
CCTTCCCCGTGTTCAGGAATCAGGTTTGGTTCACGCTCAAAAGGTGCTCGCCGGTTTGACTGAAATTCACTTTTCTGTTTTTGAAAAAAAAGACGTCGTGCGCAGTTCATTGGTTCGGCGCATCGTTGAGGCCTATGAATCCCATGAGTGAAACTGGGAGCGAGTTTGTCGTGACAGTCGCTTTTCCCCCCCTTCCTTGGAAAAAGAATTATGAGGACTACGTTTTGAAAGTGTTAAAACTTCTTGGCGTGAGGACCTGGGATCTCGGTGTCCGCTTGACGGATGACGAAGAGTTGCGGATGCTGAATCGCGACTTCCGTGGAAAGGACGAACCCACGGACGTGCTGTCTTTTGAGTCAGAGCCTTTTCAGGGAAGTGACCCCAAAGAAAATCCCAAAATTGCGGGTGATCTGGCGATTTCTCTGGCCATGGTTCAAACCAACGCTCGTTACTTTGGAGTTTCGGAAGAAGAAGAAATGAAACGTGTGACCTTGCATGGAATCCTTCACCTTCAGGGCTGGGACCACAAATCCAACGATACGTCTGAACCAATGCTCGTACACCAAGAGAATCTTTTGGCACAACTTACCGAGGTTAAACTATTTTGAAATCCAAGGGCTTTTTACAAAAACTCTTCTTGCGGCCCAGGGGTGAAGACTCCCGCGTGCTCGACGACCTGAACACTGAGGAAAAAGAAATGATTCAGGGGGTCGTGGAGTTGGGCGATACGACGGTTAAAGAAGCCATCGTACCGCGTATAGACGTCGTTTTTTTGCCTGTAACCCTGAGTTTTTCAGAGTTGATGGACAAGATCACCCAAAGCGGTCACTCGCGTTTTCCTGTTTATCAAGAAACAATCGACAACGTCGTTGGTATTTTGTACGTCAAGGATCTGCTGCGTGATCTTGAAAAAAATAACTGGAAAATCCCTGAAAATCTCGACCTGAAGGCCCTGGTGCGCAAAGCGTTCTTTGTGCCCGAAACCAAAAAACTCGACGGTCTTCTCAAGGAATTCAAACGAAGACGTGTCCATATCGCCGTTGCTGTCGACGAATACGGGGGGGTGTCGGGGATCGTGTGCCTGGAGGACATCATCGAAGAGATCATCGGTGACATTCAAGACGAGTTTGATGAAGCAGCGGAGCTCATCCTTGAAATCGGTGAAAAGACATTTCTTTGCGATGCCCGTGTCGCCATCGACGAGCTGAATGAAACCCTGGGTCTAAGCTTGCCCAACGACAACTTTGATACTCTGGGCGGGTTCGTTTTTGACCTTTTTGGTAAAATTCCTGTTCGCTACGAGAAAGTCTCCTTCGGCCACGCTGACTTCATCATTCAAAGCATGGAAGGCTATAAAATCAAGAGTGTAAAGATTTTGCTCAAGGAAACTGAAGATGCCTAGGCTCCGTTTTTTTGCGACATTGCTCACCTTTTTTCTTTTGACAGGGGCCCTGATGGGTCAAACGGCCGTCCAGGACTACAGAGCTGGCCAGGCCGCATTTGCTCGGGATGACACTTGGGGCGCTATCGATGCTTATCGTCGGGCCCTCGCCATCAATCCGCACTACCAGGATGCTCTTCAGGGAATAGCCGAGGCGTTTTTTTCATTAGGGAATTACGACGAAGCTTACCGTCAGGTCGAAAGGGCTTTAAGGTTGGGGCGGCTGTCTATCCCCGTGAATCTGCTCTACGGACGCATCTTGTTGGGGCAAGGAAAGCTCGAACAAGCCTTGGCTGTTTTTCGGGATATTCTTGATCGAGAACCCAAAAACCGCGGTGCCAGGTTTGGAATCGCGGAGTACCAGGTTATGAAAGGCCGGTTGGGACTGGCAACAGAACTTTTTGAAGCTTTGCTCCGCGAAAATCCGGCCGATCTCCGGGCTGAATTATCCCTCATGTACATTGCCGAAGACCGCGATGACAGGGTCACGTTTGAAAGGACCTTTCAAGACGCCCTCCAGTATCACTCTTCGGATTTTCGTGTCCATTATGCTGCAGCGCGTTTTGCTTACCAGGAAGGGGATCTTGCCCTGGCGCGAAGAGAAATCGACGCGGCTCTCAAACTTTCGCAGTTTTCCGTCCAAGCCTGGATATTTCAGTCCCAGTTGCTGTTGGACGAGGGGAAGGCGGCCCAGGCCGTTCAGACTATTGATGATAAGATTATTAACTCGGGACGTTCCGGAGCCAAAAATTCCCAAGCATGGTACCTCAGAGGACTTGCCGAAGAGGCCCTGGGTCAGATCCCCGAAGCGGTGAAGGCCTTTCGCATGGCTTTGACTTTTGCCCCCGAGAATGAGACCTACAGGTGGGCACTTGAAGATCTCCTCAAGCGAAAAACCCCCGAAGATGACCCTCTTCGGGCCGAAGTCGCCCAGGATCATTTTCGCCGTGCTGCCGAGCTTGCGGCTAATAACTACGACCAGGAAGCCCTCGTCGAGTACCGGCGTGGTCTTTTGGTTGATCCCTTCTCGGTCAAAGCGCGTCTTGCACGAGCAAAGCTTCTGAATCAGGAAGGCCTGCGGACAAGTTCTTTGCAAGAATTGGAAACTATTGCCAAGCTCCGTCCCGATTACAAGGCAGTTTCCTTTCAGGACGAACTCGAAATTCAGAAAAGTCTCTACGACGATTCCCTCCCGGCCCAATGGAATCTCAAACTCTCAGACCTTGATTCTCTGGATAGTGTGGGGACCAGCAGTTTCTTCAGGCCCTTCAGAGTCGGTCTTTATTACGTAAAAGGAAGCTCGCATACGGCTTCGTACAAGGGAGACACCTTTTTTGCCGAAGACTTCGCCGACGACGTGTCCGCCTCCCGTTCCTGGGAAGTGGACATTTTGAATGACGGAAGACGGACACAGCGTGTTTCGGGTTTTAACGACGCCTTTTCCCTTGCCCGAGCCGCCGATCAGGAATTTTTCATCCTACTGACCTTCCAAGAAGGTCAGCGTGACTTTTCAGCAACGGCCAGACTTTGTCTGACAAGAACCGGTCGGACCATACAGACGTTTTCCGTTTACCACAAGGGTCTCAGGCCCGATGCCGCAGGAATTTTAGACCTATCACGTGCTGTAAGGGACGTTTTTCCTCTTCGAGGTAGCCTCATTCAAAGGGATGGAACGAAAGCTCTGGTGAACTTGGGGTCCAGGGACGGTGTCAAGGTGGGACAAACCTTTCAAGTCATCCGTGATCAAGCAGGAGACTGGACGGGGGATGCCTCCTGGTTTGCGGTCAACGACGCCGACGTTTTGGGTTCATGGACGGTCACCAAGGTATCGGATTGGGTTTCCCAAGGCGACCTGACCCAGGCGGGATTTTTTGACACGATGGCCCCTGGCGAATTGGTGCTTTTCGTGCACAAAAGCACTCTCAAACCCTTGCCTCCGCCTTTGCCG
>JABEVL010000119.1 GCA_013043995.1 Spirochaetales bacterium
GGGTGGAAGGGGCTGATCAACGACCCCTTTATCGACGAGACCTTTCAGATCAATAAGGGCTTGCGGATCGCCCGTCAGTTTCTGGTCGACCTTGTAGAGCTGGGTGTTCCGGCCGCCGTAGAATTTTTAGACACGATTTCGCCCCAGTTTATCGCGGACTGCGTGACCTGGGGGGCAATCGGCGCCAGGACTACGGAAAGCCAGATTCACCGCGAATTGGCTTCGGGACTGTCGATGCCGATCGGCTTTAAAAACGGGACCGACGGCAACGTCAAAATCGCCATCGACGCCATTCACGCGGCCCAGATTCCTCATCGTTTTCTTTCTGTGACCAAGCAGGGCGTCGCCGCGATCGTTCATACCAAGGGGAACCCTACGGGGCACATCATCCTGAGGGGAGCCAGTTCGGGGCCGAACTACTCCAAGGAGCACGTCGAGAAAACCGCAAAAGCCCTTGTGGATGCCGGGCTTTCGCCGAGGGTCATGGTCGATTGTTCGCACGGGAATTCCAAAAAAGATCACACCCTTCAGCCCGTTGTCGCCGCCGACATCGCCTCCCAGGTCGCCGAGGGCTCCAAAACGCTCTTTGGGGTGATGATCGAAAGCCACCTCAAGGCCGGCAACCAAAAAGAAGCTCCCCTGGACCAGCTGGTCTACGGCCAGTCGATCACCGACGCGTGCTTGGCCTGGGACGACACCGTCCCGGTGCTGCACAAATTGGCCGAAGCCGTCCGCGAACGCCGCAAGGCGCTGAAAGACCTGCACTAGGTTTAGTCGATGAATCCGGGCGGCCCGTTGGCAGAGCTCTTAAAAAAGTCCCGGCGCACCGTCGCTTTTACGGGTGCCGGAGTGTCAACGCTTTCGGGGCTGAGGGATTTCAGGGGCAAGAATGGGCTTTACAACGACCTCGACGCCGACAGGATTTTCGACCTGGCGTATTTCTCTATCAATCCGGACTTTTACTATCAGAAAACTTGGAATTTGCTTTACGAAACCGCCGGCGTCGAACCCTCGCTCGTCCATCGTGTTCTGGCCCGATGGGAAGCCGAGGGTCTTTTGGCCAGCGTTGTAACGCAGAACATCGACCGGCTTCACACCCGGGCCGCTTCGCGCAACGTCCGCGAGGTTCACGGCTCTCCCCAGTCCCACAAGTGCTTAAGGTGCGGCAAGACTTTCCCCTTTGAGGAGGTCAAGGCGGCGTTGAGTTTTCAACTTTTCGGCGTTGAAAACAACCCCGATCGACTGACGGCGCCCCGTTGCCCGTGCGGGGGCGTGATCAAACCTGAAATCACCTTTTTCGGCGAGGCGCTTCCTTCCCAAGCTTGGGACGCCGCCTTTCACGACTTTGAAAATTGCAGTCTGGTTCTTGTTCTCGGCTCGTCGCTCCAGGTTCAGCCGGCGGCGTCCTTGCCGGCTAGGGCCGCCCAACGCGGCGTCCCCCTGGTGATCGTCAACGCTGGGACGACGCCCCTGGATGGGCTGGCCCGCCTGAGGGCGGATGATCTTGAGGAGGTCTTCATGCCCTTTGAAAGGAGTGGCCCATGACGCGCTGTTCGACACGGTTGGCCAGGATTTTTTTCGTGCTTCTTGTGATCTTTCCCCAGTTTTGCGGCGCCTGGGATCTACGCCATGAAGGCTGGAACGAACTTCCTGGCCCGCGGGACGAGCACGTGATTTTGGGTTGGACCCCGGTGGGTGGGAAACCTTGGCTGGCGCTTCGGGCCTGGACACAAGACGGACAGCCGCGGCTTTTGGCTCTTGATCCTGAAACGTTGCAAACCCGGATCGTGGACGCTTCCGTCCCCCCTGCGGTCAGCTGGAGTCAGGCCGAGGAAAAAGCAAGTTCCAGTTCCTTGTACTTTCGACTGCGCGATGCGGCTCTTAAAACGCAGACGCAGGAGGTGAACGCGGGTGTGGGATCGTGGAAGCCCCGCCGTCGCGGCGCCTGGCTGAGTATGGATCTTTGCCCCTCGCGCAAACCCCTGGACCGCTGGGTTTTTACTTCCCTGACCGAGGGGCGAAAGGCTCCCCTGCCGGTCTTTCTGGACGTCAGCGGACTGTGGATGTCGGTGCATGCAAAAGACCTCGCCTGGCTCGTGCGCGAGCAAAAGGAGGGGCGGTTGGCCATCACCTGGGTCGGGCACGGGGAACTCCATCCGTTTGATCCTGACTCGCCTTGGGGGCAGACCTTTGACCTGACGCCGGGTCTGGATTTCCACAGGGAGGTCCTGGGACCGGAACGGCGCCTGATTGCGCTGGGACAGACGCCGAGTGTCTGGTACCGTTTCCCGGGGCTGATTTCTAGTCCTCACCTGGTGAAGAAACTTCTGGATTGGGGGCTTCTCCCCCTGGCGAGCGGCGCCTGGCTCAATAAAAATCAGAAAGTTCATCCAGGCGACGTGGTTCTGGTGCACGCCAACGGCAACGAAGAGCGTGGGCTTCGGCTGCTCGTGAAGTTGAACAATGAAAAAAAATCCCTGCCCGCAGGTGAGTGGAGCTGGCTAACGCCGGCAGATTTCTCGCCCGTTCCTTGAAATGGAACGGATTCTTTCATAACATGGAAGAATGAGAACGCCCCTGACGCTCTGGCATAACGCTGTTTTTTATACCCTTGATCCGGTACAACCCAGGGTTCAAGCCCTTGTCAGTGCCGACGAGAAGATCCTTTTTGCAGGTTCCTTCGAAGAGGCCCGGAAGGTGGCAGGACCGTGGGCCCAAAGCGTCAACCTCAAGGGAAAAGCCGTCGTCCCCGGGTTCAACGACAATCACCTTCACCTCGTTTTTTTTGGCGATCACTCCTTAGTACCCGACCTGAGCGGATTGAACGAAAACCAAATCGTGGACACCCTCGTCGCTTTTTATTCCAAACTTCCCTCAAGCCACCCCGTGGTGGGTTACGCCTGGGACTACACGCATTGCCCCCATCCCCGGAAAGAACTTTTGGACGAAGCCTTTGGCGACAGGTTGGTTTTTTTGCCCCAGTTTGGCGGGCACGCTGTTTGGGTCAGTTCACGCGTTCTTCGGGAACTCGGCGTCACCAAGTTCACGGCTCCTCCTCAAGGCCAGATCCTGCGTGACGATGAGGGTGAGCCCACGGGGATCCTGCAGGAATTTCACCCCAACCCCGTTCAGGATAGGTACTTTCACGAAATTTTCTTCAATCCTCGGATGCGGGAAGCTCGGGTTCGCCGTTCTTTAGACGCCCTGCGCCGTTTGGGCATCACCTCGGTTCAAGATAACACCTGGTACTACCCAGAGCTTTTTACCCTAGCTAAACTTCGCCGCCGAAAGGAGCTTACGGCCAGGGTCAGCGCCTGGTCGTTTGGCCGACTGCCTAAAACGATCCCCTGGATGGCCCTGGGATCGTACGACAAACGCTGGCTCCGCCGTGGTCCTTGGAAGTACTTTCTGGATGGAACTTTCACCACAAGAACCGCCTGGATGGAGGAAGCCTACCCGGGGACGCCGCATAACTACGGGTTGAGTTTTGACAAATCCTGGCTCAAAGAAGTGCTGACCAACCTGGCGAAACGCCGTGTTCAAGGAGCCTTTCACTCCATCGGCGACCGTTCGACGCGCACCTTTTTGGACGTCTGGGAGGACGTTTTGCAAGCCTACCCCGAGGCTGTTCACCTGAGGATGCGGCTCGAACACGTGCAGGCTCTGCGCCGTGAGGACCTGCCCCGGCTTAAAGCTTTGGGGGTCTGCGTGGCCGCGCAACCCCCGGCTATGGTCAACCCAGATAAAGACGCCTCGATCGTGGGTGCCGCTCGTGTTCCGACCCTCTATCCCCACCGTTCCTTGCTAGAAGCGGGGGTTCCCCTTTCCTTCGGTTCAGACATCCCCGGCGAAAGCTTCTGCGATCCCCTTTTGGGAATTCACCTGGTTTGCAATCGGTCCGGTCCTGAAAGCCTGACCCCGGAACAGGCCCTGGCCTGCTACACCCAAGGGAGCGCCTACGTGGAGTTCCAAGAGTCTCAGAAGGGAAGTCTTGAAGCGGGCAAACTCGCTGACTTTGCCGTTCTTTCGGCCGATCTTCTGACGCTTCCCGTGGACGAAATCCGCAACATTCAGGTGGTCCGCACCGTGGTGGGCGGGCGAACGGTCTGGGAAAAAGTTTAGATCCGCTGAGGAGTCGTCCAACCGGACCAGGGCACCCTCCGACAAAGAGTGGGCCCCCTTCAAGGCCCACTCTCCAAGACAGAACTCCAGCGATTTTCGTGAAATATGTAAGAGAGGCTAAACTACTGGTAAACCCTCACCCAATCCACGTCCATAGTTTGAGGTGAAATCGTTGCCGAAGTCGGATTCCCCGGCCAATTGCCGCCCACCGCTAGGTTCAGCAAAATGAAAAAGGATTTCTGAAAGGTCGTACCCGTCGTCGAGTCGGGCGTCACGCTGGCTTGGGCCACCCCGTCGACATAAAAGGTGATCGAAGTGCTCGTCCAGACGACTCCAAAGGTGTGAAAGGCATCGGCAAAAATTCCAGATGGCAGGGTGTAGTTTTCTGGTTGATAGCTGGCGTCAGAACCCGAAGAACCATTCCACCAGTGCAGAGTTCCATAAATCGTCGAGTTGCTCGGTACGGCTGTCGAACTCGTTGTGTTGGTGTTGCCGATCATTTCCATGATGTCGGTTTCCCCGCACTGAGGCCACCCGACCTGGGGGATGTCGGATCCCAACATCCAGAAGGCAGGCCACATTCCTGGTCCGTAGGGGAGCTTGATCCGGGCTTCAATTTTCCCGTAGGTGAAGCTTTGGAGACCTTCGGTCTTCAGACGTGCCGACGTCCAATTTCCATTCGCGTCCTTACTCGCCGTGATGACCAGGCACGAATCGATGTAGTTGCCGTCCTGGACGTTTTGGATGGAGGCGTTGGCAGTCGTGTAGGTTTCAAGTTCGTTGTTACCCCAACCGCCGCCGCCCGTGTCAAAGGCCCACTTGGACGTGTTAATGCTCGAGCCGTTGAACTCAGAACTCCACAGCAAGGTCCCGCCGTACCAGGGATCGCCGTTGCTGGCGGGTTCAGCAACGGGTGAAGAACCC
>JABEVL010000120.1 GCA_013043995.1 Spirochaetales bacterium
GCCAAAAGGACGTGCACGTGAGGCTGGCCGGGCTGGTGCAGAAACACGCACGCTCCCTGTACAGAAAACCCCTTGCCCAGGTCAGTTTTGACGAGTTCAAAAAAGTTGAGACCTTGAGGGAAAACTTCGGTGGCCCTTTCATCCTGGATTCGGGCTGCGGAACCGGAGAAAGCTCAAGGCTCCTCGCCGAAAGGTTTCCGGAAGCTTGGGTTTTAGCCGTCGACAAGTCGGATTTTCGCCTTTCCAAGGCGGGACAAGGGGCGGCTCCCCCCAACCTGCTTTTTCTTCGTCTGGACCTGGTCGACTTTTGGCTTTTGGCGTTTCAGACTCAGCTTTGCTTCGCCAGGCAATATTTTTTATATCCCAACCCTTGGCCTAAACCCGAACACCTGATGAGGCGTTGGCCTGCCCACCCGGTCTTTCCCTTCATTCTTGGTGGAGGCGGAATTTTGGAGCTGCGAACAAATTGGCAGATTTACGCCAGGGAGTGGGCCGCGGCTTGGCTGGTTCTGACAGGGCAGGAACTTCAGGTCGCGCCGCACGTTTCCTCAGAAGTTCTGTCGGCCCACGAACGCAAATACAAGGTTTCGGGTCACGGCCTGTGGATTTGCCGTTCCGAGGTTCCCCCAACTTTCAGGGTTCAATCCCAGATAAACTTGGCGAGCAGGTCTTTGGCGTGAACGATCCCCTCTAGGGTTCCATCGGCGGCGAGGACGGCGTAGGGGCCGGCGAATTTCTGAAACTCAAGCGCCGCCAGACTCCAGGGAAGTGCTCCCGGCAAGGTGGGCAGGGGGCTCATGGCCGAGGCCACAGGGTCGTTGCCGATCGACCAGTCCGAAAACCAGCCGGGCCGGGTCAGAAAGCCGTGATGGTCCAAAACGCGGTAGGAGGGAGGGATGCCAGAAGCCAAAACGGCTTGCGGGGTCAAAAGTCCTACCGGTTTGCCTTGGGAATCCACGACCACCAAACCCGAGTCGGGGCTGGTCATCAGAGTTTCCGCAGCGTCCCTGAGCGGAGTCTCTTGCGGGACTGCGGCGGGGTGCTGAACCACTTCGCTCAAGGTCGGTTCTGCGCTGGCCTGAAGGTGCTGAGCCGCCACGATTCGCAAAACCTCGCGGGGTCTTTTGCACGCCAGGAGGGCTTCGAAGACTCCTTTTTTCATGGAAATTTTGGCAAAGGAGGAGAGGGTGTTGAGGTAGATGGTGGGTTTAGAGTCCGAAGTCAGGAGCAGGACGACCAGACGGACCTCGTAACCGTCCGACAAAAAACCTTCGCGCGGGACGGCCAGGGCGACAATCATGTCGTCAAAGTTCGGTATGCGGGCGTGGGGAACAAAAAGCCGCGAAGGAAACGTCGTCCCGCCCAGGCGTTCGCGTTCCTCGACCAGTTTCTGAAACTCCTCAAAATTTTTCCCAAGTCCGAATCTTTTCACCACCTGAGACAGCAGGAAACGGATGGCCTGCTCCTTGTTGGATAGCGGAACACCGAGAAATATCAAACTGGGGGTGAGCAAGCTTTCCAGTGTCATTTTATCTTTCGGTTTACCGGGCCGGGTAAAGGCCCGTCAGGAGCAGGCCGACGACGAAGAGTTGGACGACGAGAACGAGAAATCCCGTCCTGGCAAAAGCACCCGCAGAAATCGTCACGCCATTTTTTCGGGGACCGAGCAGGGTCAGGCTGCTGGCCATTCCCCAAAGCGTCGCCCCTGCTCCCAGGGTCGAGCCTACGACAAAGGGAACCCACAGCCTCAGGCTTTGAGGGTCAGCCCACTGGGCGTGGTGCAGGCTTTTGAACGCCGCCTGAAAAATAGGTACGGCGGCTGCGGCCCAGGGCACGTTGTCCAGAAAAGCAGATACCAAACCCGAGACGCCCAAAATAGCCCAGCTCGAAGCCGCCGAGCTGCCCGAATGCGCCAGCCAAGTTCCCCAGCGGGCTGTCAGCCCCGTCTGGGCGAGTCCCTGAACCACGAGAAGAATGCCTATGAGGAAGAGCGGAAAGGCGTTTTCGGCTGTTTCGGGAGCCAAGCTTGACTCTTTTTGTGTCAGAAGCAGAAGGACCGCTGCCCCCAGCCAGGCGGGAAGGGCCAAACCCAAAGACCACAGGCCGCTTAAGAAGAACAGGACCGTCACTACCCCAAGGGTGGCCAAGGTTGTCACGAGCACCCTCGGGCCGTGGAGTGACTTTGATTCGTCAAAATCGAGGACGCGGGCCTTGCGCTCGTTGGTCACGTGCAGGCGTTTTCCCCAAAAAAGGGGAAAGAGAACCAGGAGCGCCAGGGTTGCCGCCGCGGCAAAGGGGAGCATGGTCAGAAAATAGCTCGTGTAGTTGATTCCCAACCCTGAACTGATTAAAAGCGGGGCCATTCCGCCGAGGGGAGACAGCAATCCCCCCGTGGAGGCAAAAACGACCTGGGCCGTCAAAAAGGGAGTGACCGAGACGCTCATTTCTGCGGTGATCAGGAAGGTTACGGGAAGTAATAAGGTCAGTGCGGCTGGTGTACCGATCAAAAAAGATAAAACGAAGACGGCCCCGGAGCCCAGGGCCAAAAGACCACGCGGACTGCCGTGAACGAGCTTGGCAAACCTGATCGCCAGGTACTGACCCAACCCTGTTTTTTGAAGCAACGAGGCAAAGACTGCCATCGCCGGCAAAACCAAAACAGCGTTCCAGTCGATTTTGAGCCAAGGCAGACCTGGGGACGCCGAGGGCGAGAAGGCCAAAATCGCGATCCAGATCAGTCCTGCTCCTGTCATGGCCGCCAGAGCTTTGTTGAGAACCTTTGTTGTGGTCAGGGCGTAAACGCCCAAAAAAACCGCGAGGGCTAAAAGCGCAAGAGGTTCCATCGTCATCCCCTTATAACTTTGCTGAGAATATCCATGATGCTTAAAACTCCAACGAGCTGACGACCTTGAAGGACGGGACAGTGGCGCCGTCCCTTTTGCAAAAATTCGAAAGTTACTTCAACGACAGAAGCCGAAAGAGAACAGCCAAAACTGACGGGTTTCATCATTTCTTGAACGAGAAGTTTTTCCTCGTGTTCGACCAGCCGCTCTAGGGGCTCAAAAGTCCTGAGGAACTTCAGGTCGCCCATCTGCGTGGCGTAGTCGGGAAAGCCCGCTTTCAGAACGTCCGCCAAAGAAATTTCCCCGACGAGGTGGGCGTGGTCGTCCACGACAGGGGCATAAGTCAGGCGTTGGGTGTAAAAAAGGTCTGTCAGCTCGCGGATGGTCTGCTGGGGGTGGATGGTGGGGTAACCAGGTGTCAGAATGTCTTCGACTGTAAGAATCTTGATCAGTGAAACGTCCTGAGCCGTGAGAATTTCGACAAAATCATGGGGAGTA
>JABEVL010000013.1 GCA_013043995.1 Spirochaetales bacterium
GCGTTTGAGCCGTTTGAGGCATTTCTTGATTTTGCAGTAAAAATGCGGGTATTGTAAGGCCAACATGCAAAAAACTCTTTTTTTAGCGGCAACCCTCGCCTTGAGCGCTGTTTTTTCGGCGGGAGCCTCTCCCAGCCGTTCCCCGGCGCGGACGGTGCAAGTGCGTCCTTACAAAGGACCTGTTTACAGCATCTTTTTTCACCCCCTGATCTCTGAACCCCGGGAAGCTTTTGCGGTTTCCTCCAAGCAAGTTTTTATGGACGAGTGGTTCGTGACGGTGAGCGAGTTCAAGAAGGTTCTGGCTTCACTCTACCAGCGCGGTTTTGTTTTAGTTTCGCCCCGGCAGTTTTATGTGAAGGAAGCCGACGGCCGCTGGGAAAAAAAAGACGTTCTGTTGCCCGTCGGCAAAAAGCCGCTGATTCTTTCAGAAGACGACGTCAACTATTACAAGACCATGCGGACCCACGGGGTGATTTCCAGGCTTTGGGTCGATCCAGAGGGCCGTTTGGCGGGCATTCTCACTCTCCCCGACGGAACCTCCAAGGTGGTTTACGATAACGAAGTGCCCCAGGTCCTCGAGCGGTTTATCTCCGTCCATCCCGATTTTTCCCTGGATGGGGCCCGCGGCATTATCGGAGAAACGGGGTACTACGGCGCCTTCGGCTACCCGGACGTGGCCAATCCCAAGGCGTTTGACCACGATAACCAGGTCTACCAGGCCACGAAGGTCGCTCAAAAGCTGCGTCAAATGGGCTGGGAGTTTGCCTCGCATTCCTACGACCACGAAACCGCGGTCCGAGAACCCGATGCGCAGTTTGAAGCGGCGGAAAAACTGTGGATGAAGGAAATCGGCCCGATTGTAGGACCGACGCCGTACTATATTTTCCCTTTCGGGGAACTTTGGAACGAGGACCGCACCCGCATGAATTTTCTGAACAGTCTGGGGTTCAGCTACTACTTTGGGGTCGACCGCAGGGCCTCGGTGGGCTACGCAGACGGTTCCATCCTGCTGGGGCGCGTTGCCGTGGACGGCCGTTCCTTGCGCTTGGGAGCCCCCAGCCTGCGCATTTTCATGGACACCAAAAAAATCTTGGACCCGGATCGGGCTTCCCTGAAATACAGGTGAAACCGCTTCCTAATGATATTCAGTCTCATTGACGGGCTCGGAGGTTTGTTTTATTCTTCTTGCTGTGTTTCAAGCAGTTCTTGTAAACACGGGGGGAAGCTTGGTGGCAGATCCTGTCGTTTCTTTTGACCGCGTCGACGTGCGCCTTGGCGGCTGTCTGATTCAAGAACAGATGACTTTTTCCCTTCAGCCCGGTGAGTACGTGGGAATCCTTGGTCCCAACGGTGCCGGAAAAAGCACCCTCCTAAAGCTGATTTTGGGGATTCTGGAACCTTCGGCCGGAAAAATCGAGGGTTTTGGGCAAGAACCCCGGGTGGGCAACCGCAGGATCGGCTACACTCCCCAGTTCCATAGTCTTGAGGCGTCTTTGGCTCTGCGTTCCAGGGACATCGTGGGCTTTGGCCTGGATGGTCACCGCTGGGGACCCGGCTGGCCCAACAAGCTCAGGACTCAGAAAATCAATCGGGTTCTGGACGAAGTTGGGTGCCTGGACCTGGCCGAAGCGTCGTTTGGAGAGCTTTCAGGCGGAGAACGCCAGCGGATGATGATCGCCCAGGCCCTGCTGTCTGACCCGGAACTCTTGCTGATGGACGAGCCGCTGGCGAGTCTGGACCTGGTTCACGCCCAGGAGATCGTCGCCCTGACGGACAAAATTCGACGGGAGCGCGGCACCACGGTCCTCTTCGTCACCCACGACGTCAACCCCCTGCTTCAGGTGATGGACAAGGTCCTTTACATGGCGGGCGCGCACTCGGCCTTGGGGAGTGTCGAAGAAGTCATAACGACCGAGGCTTTGAGCGCGCTTTATGGGTCGCGGGTGGACGTGATCCGTCAGGCTGACCGGGTTTTTGTGATGGGTGTGGACGTTTAGGGGTTCAGATGAGCGAAATTTTTCACTATGAATTTATGCGGAACGCCCTTTTGGTCGGTACCTTCGTGGCGCTTGTCGGCGGAATCACGGGCTTTTTTATGCTTCAGCGCGGTCTGACCTTCGCTGGCCATGCCTTGCCTGGAATAGGCTTTGCCGGGGCCGCCGGGGCCGTCTGGTTGGGTGTTCCCCCGCTCGCGGGACTTTTGGTTTTTACCCTGGCCGGCGGCGGGGCGATTTCGGCCCTGGGGCGCGAAACCCGGGAGCGCGACCTGAACATCGGCATGATCCTTGTTTTTGCCCTCGGCCTGGGGCTCATGTTTATTTCGTTGTATTCAGGGTTTGCCGAGCGGATCTACGGGATTCTGTTCGGATCGATTTTGGGCATCAGCACGGCAGAAGCCTGGGAGATCGCCGCAGGAGCCTCGATTTTAGTTCTGCTGCTGACAGTATTTTTCCGGCCTCTTCTTTTTTCGTCGTTTGACCCGCAGGCCGCCCGCGCCCGGGGTGTCC
>JABEVL010000121.1 GCA_013043995.1 Spirochaetales bacterium
CCGCTACGCCGATCATCCCTCGGTCTGTTCTTGGTCCGGCGTTCACCAGCCCGAAGATTTTGCCCAGAGGGCGCGGGACTTCGACTGGACCACCCTGGACGCGGTGTACTTCAGAACCGACCGTATCGCCATCCCCGCCCTCGCCTGGTTCCGTGAAAGGGGAATTCGGATTCCCGACGATCTTGAGGTCATCAGTTTTGACAATTTTCCCTTTTCCCAGCATACGATGCCCTCGTTGTCGTCCTGGGACCTCGGGATGGTTCGCCTCGCCCACCGTGCCAACGAACACCTGATCCGTTGGATGAAGGATGACCTAGAACCCCCGTCCTGGGAGCAGATTCAACCGCAATTCATGGCTCGATCGAGCCACAGGGGGAGTGTATGAAAGCCTTGTTCTTTGAAGACCTAAAAGGCAAAGTCGCCGTCATGACCGGCGGTACGGGAGTCATCGGCCGTTCTGCAGCGCAGGCCCTGGCCGCGGCGGGGGTCCGGCTGGCCTTGGCGGGCCGGGACAGCCGGAGGGCAGAGGCGATCGCCGGCGAAATCGCGTCACAGACAGGCGGTCAGCTCATCGGCCTGGGCCTAAACGTTCTGGACAGGAGCTCGCTCGAAGAGGCCCGCCGGGTTGTGCACGAACGCTGGGGGCCGGTGCAGCTTTTGATCAACGGTGCCGGAGGAAATCGCCCCGGTGCCACCGCGCAAGACGAACGGATGACCGGCGCCGATCCCTCGGAACGCGGGCGATCGTTCTTCGGATTGGATCTGGGCGCGTTTGACGAAGTTTTCAGGCTCAACGTGATGGGGACGGTTCTGCCGACACAGGTTTTTGCACAAGACATGGTCGGCACCGGCGGAGTGGTCGTCAACCTTTCGTCCATGGCTTCCCTGAGGCCCCTGACGAAGGTCGCGGCCTACGCCGCCTCAAAGGCTGCTGTGAACAACCTGACCCAGTGGCTGTCGGTCCACCTGGCTCCCCAAAAGATCAGGGTCAACGCCTTGGCCCCCGGCTTTTTTCTGACGGAGCAGAACCGTTTTTTGCTGACCGACGAGAAAACAGGCGAGCCCACCGCACGGACGCGAAAGATCCTCGCCGCGACCCCCCTGGGACGTCTGGGTGAGGTCGACGAGCTTCAGGGCGCCCTTTTGTTTCTGTTGTCGGATCTTTCACGCTTCGTGACGGGTACAGTCGTCGCCGTCGACGGTGGTTTTAGTGCCTACAGCGGCGTTTAGGAGGAAAGTTTTGAAGACTCAGCGTTTTTCGATGGACAACGGCGAGCAGCGGGCTCAAAAGGATCCTTTGACGCCAAGAGCAGCGCGCAGGGCCGATTCGCCCTTAAACGGCTCCTGGGGGCCCTGCTTCGGCGCTACGCTGAACAAACCGGGACGTGCTATTCAGCTACTTTGGAGGGGCTTGTGAGCGCCGCGCCCCTGATGAGCGAGGCGGCCATCGCTGAAGTTGTGCGCAAAGGGCTGTCCGATTGTCCCTTCGATGGTCAGCGCGTTTTAGTCCTGGTGCCCGACTTGACCCGCACCATGCCCTTGCCGTTCTTTTTCAGGCTGCTCGTCTCGGCCTTGCGGCCGCGCGGGGCCAAGCTCGATTTCATGGTTGCGCTGGGGACGCACGCTCCCTTGAACGAGGCGCAAATGGACCAGCTTTTTGGCTGTCAGCCAGGGGAACGGGACCGTGACTTTGCCGATATCGGTTTTTTAAACCATGACTGGCAGAACCCCGACGCGCTGACCCTGTTGGGAACCATCCCGGCCTCAGAGATTCTTCAACTGAGCGAAGGGATGCTCGACATGGCGGTCCCCGTCAGGATCAATAAGCGCGTCCTCGACTACGACGAGCTTTTCGTGTGCGGTCCTGTCTTTCCTCACGAGGTGGTCGGCATTTCAGGAGGCAACAAGTACTTCTTTCCAGGCATCGCCGGCCAGGACATCATCGACGTGACGCACTGGATCGGCGCTCTGGTCACCTCCTACGCTTTGATCGGCACCAAAGACACGCCTGTTCGAAGGGTGATCGACCGGGCCGCCGCCATGATTCCGCGTCCGCGCCGGGCCCTCTGCGCCGTTGTCCGTGCCGAGGGGGTCGAAGGTGTTTTTCTGGGTCCCATCCAGGATGCCTGGGGAAAGGCGGCCGATCTTGCGGCTCAGACGCACATCACCTGGGTGCCCCGGCCCTACCGGCGCGTGCTCTCGCTTCTGCCCGAAATGTACGATGAAATCTGGGTGGGGGCCAAAGGAATGTACAAGCTGGAACCCGTCATTGCTGACGGGGGAGAGGTCATCCTCTATGCTCCCCACATTCACCACATCAGCGTCGTTCACGGCAACTTGATCGCCCAAATCGGCTACCATTGCAGGGACTACTTTGTAAAGCAATGGGAGCGTTTCAAGGGCATCCCCTGGGGAGTCCTGGCCCACTCGACGCACCTGCGCGGCGCGGGGACCTTTGACAGCGAGACGGGTCAGGAGAACCTGCGGATCACCGTCACTCTGGCCACTTCGATTCCTGAAGCCGAATGCCGCGCCCTCAACCTGGGGTGGCGTGACTGGCGGTCCATCGACATCGCAGTCTGGGAAGCCGAGGCCGAACACGATCCAAGCACCCTCGTCGTTCACCGTGCGGGAGAGCAACTTTACCGTTTGGAAAGGGACAGACCGTGATCATCATCGTCATGGGGGTTTCGGGCTGCGGCAAGTCCACCGTGGCCGAGGCCCTGGCCCAACGGACAGGCGGAGAGTACCTGGACGCGGACTCCTACCACCCGGCCGCCAACGTAGCAAAAATGTCCGCGGGGATTCCTTTGACGGATGAAGACCGTGCAGGCTGGTTGCAGACTCTGGCGCAACTCCTGAAAGAACGTGCCGAACACGGCCGTACGGTTTTCATGGCGTGTTCAGCGCTCAAAGAGGCTTACAGGCGGGTCTTGAGGGTCGATCCCCAGGTCCGTTTCGTCTATTTGAAGGGCGACTACGCTCAGATCGCCGCCAGACTCCAGCAAAGATCCGGGCATTTCATGAAAGAAACGCTGCTGCGCAGCCAGTTTGCGTCCCTGGAAGAGCCCAGGGACGCCGTCACAATATCAATTGAGGGCGACCGTGAGTCGATCGTCGCCCAAGCCCTGGCCGGGTTAGGCCTCTAGGAGTTTCTGATGTTTCAACTCGTTTTTGAAGGACGCGCTTTCGGGCAAGAGGTCCTGAATCCCGCTCAGGCGCGCTTTTATTTCTGGGTGGCCCTGTTCACGGCGGGCAATCTGATTTTTCCCGCCGTGGCTCATGCCTTTCCTCACGGCGGGCCCGCTCTGCTGCCGCTTTATTTTTTCACCCTGATCGCGGCTTACCGTTGGGGCATCTGGGCGGGGCTGGCAACAGCCCTCCTTTCGCCCCTGGCCAGCACGGCTCTGACGGGCATGCCCCCCTTTGCGATCCTCGACACGATTCTCGTCAAGTCGGTCGTGCTGGCTTTCGCCGCAGCCTGGGTGGCCGCACGTTCCCGACGCGTTTCCCTCGTTACTTTGCTGATCGTCGTTGTGACGTACCAGCTTTTGGGCGGCCTCTACGAAATCGTCAGGTCAGGACAGTGGACGGCGGCGTTGACCGACTGGCGCTTCGGCTGGCCGGGGCTCTTGATTCAGGTGATCGGCGGCGGCCTGATCGCCGG
>JABEVL010000122.1 GCA_013043995.1 Spirochaetales bacterium
ATATACATATAAACAAATTAATAAGAAAAAATAAATGAAGGATAAATATAAAATAGATTTTTGTTATAATTATACAAAAATGTAATAAAATATTTTCTTTAACTCTTTTGTGGTTTTTAAATATAGGTTTTCGACTTTTAAGACAGTAATATGAATGTAGACCTACCAAAGGAGGAGGAAGATGAAACGTTTCCTTCAAGTGTTTCTAGCAGTTGCACTCTTGGGGCTGCCTGTCTTGGGTTTTGCAGCCAATGCGCCAAAATCCGTTCCTGCACCCACAAAGCCCGTTGCTGATGTGACGGGGCTCACTTCGTGGGCTAACAATGGCAACGTCGTTCTGAACTGGAACGATCCGCCTGGGGCCTCTGGTTTCCAGATTACCTACACGGGAGCTGACGGAAATGTCCAAACCGTGATGGCTAAACCAGGAGACGGTAAGGCCGGTGTTACCCTTTCTTCAGACTTACCATCGGGCACTGTTCAGACTCCGCCTGATCCCAAGTCTAAAACGGGTTGGGTAACGCAAGCGAACAACGTTGACTTCACGGTGAAGTCAGTGGGTATGGATGGTAAAACGATGTCGCCCGGAGTCGTCACCTCAGCCTACGCGTATTCCATCAATGATGGCGACACGGCCTGGCTGTTGATTTCCGCCGCTATCGTACTGATGATGACGATCCCAGGGTTGGCCCTTTTCTACGGGGGAATGGTTCGTCGAAAAAACATCTTGGCGACGATCTACTATTCCTTGGGTTCTGTCCTTGTGGTCAGCGTTTTGTGGGTCATTGTCCAGTACACCTTGGGCTTTCGAGGTTTTGGCAACAACGGTGTGTGGGGTGACCTAAGCGCATTCATGCACAACGGAGTTCTATTTGCTACTGGGCACGGTCAAAATACCCAGCCCTGGCACGGAGCTCCGACCATTCCTGAAAGCGTCTACTCGATGTTTCAGTTGATGTTCGCCATCATCACTGTTGCCCTGATTTCTGGAGCGATCGTCGAAAGAATGAGCATTACCGCTTGGCTGATCTTTTCGGCGGTTTGGTCATTGATTGTTTATATGCCCCTCTCGCACATGGTCTGGGCAGGTGGCTGGTTAGCCAATCCTAATGGTCTGGCTTCGTTGTTTGGGTCTGCGGCAGTTGCAAACGGCCAGGGTGCTATCGACTTTGCCGGCGGTTTGGTTGTCCACACTTCCTCGGGTATTTCGGCGCTGGTGCTTGCCTTGATGCTTGGGCCTCGCGTTCGCTACGGGAAGGATCCAATTATCCCCAATAACATTGCATTCACTTTCCTAGGTGCCGCTTTGTTGTGGGTGGGTTGGTTTGGGTTCAACGCCGGTTCTGCTACATCAGCTGGAACCCTGGCGGGTAGTGCGTTCTTTGTCACCAACACCGCTACGGCGATGGCAGGACTGACTTGGGCCATCATTGAATATATCCACCACAAGAAACCCACAGTCATTGGTGCTGTGACGGGTGCTGTAGCCGGTTTGGTTGCGATTACCCCCGCTTCGGGTTACGTTGATGCCACGGGTGCCTTGTTCATAGGTATTATCGTCGCCATCGTCTGTTATATGTCTGTAGCCTTTCTGAAAAAGGCTCTGGGTTACGACGATGCGCTGGATACCTTCGGCGTTCACGCCGTGGGTGGTATGACGGGCGCCTTGTTGACGGGTGTGTTCTGTAACCCTGATATTGGTGCTTACTTTAGCGGGAAGCCAGTTCAAGGCGTTTTCTACAGCGGCAACTGGACCCAATTGGGTATCCAAGCGGCTTCTGTCCTTGTAGCCGTCTTGATTGCTGTCGTAGGGACGATCCTTAGTTATGGGATCACGCGGATCTTCACAAAGGTGCGCGTTGAACCTCAAGAGGAAGTCACGGGTCTTGATCAATGCCTGCTGGGCGAAAAGCAGGGCGAGCGGTAAAACATTAAGGAGGCCTGTATCATGAAAAGAATCGAAGCCATCGTTCGTCCCGAAAAGCTAGAAGACATCGTTGAAAAGATGGAAGCTTTGGGACATTCGGGAATCACGGTCACCCAGGTCGAAGGCCACGGGCGGCAGAAGGGGATCATTGAACAATTCCGAGGGAAGGAATACAAGCTCATGTTCATTCCCAAGGTCAAGATTGAAGCCGTTGTCAAAGACGAACTGATCGAAAAGGTCATCGACGTGATCGTGACTACGGCTTACACCGGAAACGTCGGGGATGGAAAGATTTTCATCTCCGATGTGAAGGACGCCGTACGCGTCCGTACGAAGGATCGTGGAGAGAGCGCTGTCTAGGAATTTGATAAAGTGATCATGCGGGGCGCTCTGCCAGGAGAGCGCCCTTTCTATTCTTTTTTGGGAATCCAGCCTTCGGCACAAAGAAATTCAGCCGTCAGAACGGCCCCTCCGGCCGCGCCTCTGATCGTGTTGTGGCTCAGGGCAACGAAACGGTAGTCAAAAAGACTGTCGGGTCGTAACCGGCCGATGGAAACGGCCATCCCATTGCCTTCGTTCCTGTCTAGACGGGTTTGGGGGCGGTCGTCTTCAGAAAAATACCTCAGGAAGGGGCGGGGCGCACTGGGAAGGTTTCTTCGCTGGGGAATTCCTTCAAAAGTCGTCCAGCGATCAAGAATTTCGGCAATGGAGGGCTTTTTCTGGAACGAAACGCTGACGGCCGCCATGTGTCCATCAGAAGAGGCCACCCGAAGGCATTGGGCAGAAATAAGGGGAAGGGAGGCGTTTCTGATTTTTTCTTCTTCGATCTCGCCCCAAATTTTCAATGGTTCTCGTTCGCTTTTTTCTTCTTCTCCCTTAATGAAAGGAATGACGTTGTCGACCATTTCAGGCCAACTTTCGAAGGTTTTACCAGCTCCCGAAAGGGCTTGGTACGTGCAAACTGAGACTTTCTCGATGCCAAAGTCCCTCAACGGATGGAGTGCCGGGACGTAGCTTTGGATCGAACAATTCGGTTTCACCGTGATAAAGCCTGTTTTTGTTCCCAGGCGGCGGCGTTGGGCGCTGATGACAGCTGCATGATCAGGGTTGATCTCGGGTATGATCATGGGCACATCTGGGGTCATGCGGAGGGCAGAATTATTGGAAACGACAGGAGTTTCTGTTTTAGCAAAAGCCTCTTCAAGCTGAATCACCTCTTCTTTCGGCATATCAACGGCACAAAAAATAAAATCGACATGGTCGGCAATTTCTTTCACTTGAGCTGAGTCCATCACAGGCATAGTTGAAAAACGAGCGGGCATTGCTGAGGGCAAGGCCCAACGCCCCTCTAGCGCTTCTTTGTAAGTTTTCCCGCTGGAGCGGGAACTCGCTGCAAGGATCGTGACCTCAAACCAAGGGTGATTTTCTAAAAGTGAGAGAAATCGTTGGCCGACCATACCGGTGGCGCCGATAATTCCTACCTTCCAGCGGGAACGACTCATAAAAACTCCTTTTTGTTGAGTAAAGCATTATAGGTCATGCCTTCTCCAGTGAAAAGACCGTTGGTGCGAAGCTGGTGCTGGATTGTATGAAACTTTCTCAGTATTTACAGGTAACCTTCCGACAATCGAGGGGAAGGAGTCGGACATGGAAGACGAAATCCGTCGTTTGAACGACCTTAAGACCCTGATGGAATTGCAGGTTGAAGGATTGGATGATTTTCAGGAGACACAGGCTCGAGTACGTCAGGCTTTGACAGATCGTTCCTGGAATGATCTTGAGAAAGCCTTGCGAGCTCTGGAATTCAAAGCCGAAGGCTTGAGGTGCCTCGAAGAAAGACGTGATGCGGCTTGGAACAGGCTTTGCGCCAACTTGTCGGTCGATCCGCTCCCCGTTTATCGTGTTTTTCCTCATCTCAACTCGCCTTGGCGAGAAACCATCTCAGTTCTTCATCGAACGCTCAAAATTAAAGCACTTCAGCTCAAAGGATTTACTCAAGGACTAAACGCTTACCTTCAAACGGCTTCGGGGATGATCCGCGCCGTCGTTGATCACGCTGATCCGGGACAAAAGGGGCGGCTTTATTCAAAAAATGGTTCACTCAAGACCAGCGGCGTTCGAGCATTAGTTCTCGACCGTCATCTTTAGGAGATTAAAATGGGCTCGACATTTTCAGGATTGGAGTTGGGCAAAAGAGCGTTGATGGCGGACACTGAAGCCCTTCAGACCGTCGGGCACAACATTGCAAACGCAAATACAGAAGGTTACTCTCGTCAAAGGGTTGAGTTTAAAGAAATGGACCCGCTGGACGAACCTGCACTCAACCGGGCCGAACGTCCCGGACAGGTCGGACAAGGCATGGACGTTGTCTCGGTAACACGCGTGCGGGATGAACTGTTGGACAAACGCATCGTCGCCCAATCGGGGGGAGAAGGTTTCTGGGAAGCAAAAAACAAATATATCTCTTACTTGGAGCAAGTTCAAAACGAGCCTTCTGATCTTTCGGTACGCCACAGGTTGGACATGTTTTGGTCCTCCTGGCAGCAACTATCTCAACATCCGCAAGATGAAGCCATGCGAAAGGCTGTCATGGAACGCGGCGAAGGACTCGTGGACTCGATTCACCTCAAGTACAAAAATCTCAAAGACATTGCTGTGATGATCAACGACGACGTGCAGACGACCGTCAGTCAGGTCAATACCTATTTAAGAGACATCGCCAAGCTGAACGTTCAGATTGTAAAGGTCAAGGCTAATGGAGACAATCCTAACGACCTCATGGACCGTCGAGATCTTTTGACGGACAAGCTCGCTTTGCTTGTTCCCATCACTGTTCAAAATAAGCGTGATCCGCATGAGTACCAGATCCACATGGGGGGCATTCACCTGGTCCAAGGAGGGGTCGTAAGTCCTCTGAAAATAGTGGGTGACTCGAACAATGAGGGTTATTGGAAGATTATTCGGCCTGACACCAAAGAAGATGTTCATATTCCGGGGGGAAAACTGGGAGCCTTGATCGAACTGAGGGACAAGGATACTCGACATGAGATTCAGAACCTTGATCTGATGACGGCCAATTTGGCTGACCTTGTCAACGAGGTTCACCGCGCCGGCTATGGACTTGGGGGTCAAACAGGACTCGATTTTTTTGTTCAGCAACCCATGGTGCTCAATAAAGACGGAAGCTATGATCGAGCAGGGACTGGGAAGTTTGACTCGACTTACATTTTTAGAATTGACGGAAAAAATTCGCTCAACCCCCAGGCCCTCGTTGGCTTGGCTGGAACGATGACCCTACCTGGACCGAATGGGAACATTCAGGTTGATTACCACCCTGAAGATACTGTTCAAGAAATCATCAACCGGATCAATAATTCGGGGGCAGAGATTTCAGCACGTCTGGACCGGAATGGGCAGCTGTCCTTTAAAGCTGTTCCTAATGCTAATCCTGCCGACCCTGATTTTGTTATTCGCCATCTAGAAGATTCAGGCCAGTTTTTGACGGGTTATTCGGGGATTCTTGCTGCTTCCGGACCTGCTGGAGCCTACGACTGGCACAACCCACAAGCCGTTGCAACTTTAGCGGGGGGGACGGGTGTGCCCGGAGGTATCACAGGGTCTGGAGCTGGTGCGACCTTCGCTGTGGCCCCCTTGACCCACCCTTCGGCTTGGATTGCCATTAACCCTGTCTTGCGCGCCGACGATGGAAAGATTGCGGCCGGTCTGGGTTCTCCGGGACATCCAGCACAAGGTGGTGACGGTTCGGCGGCTCTGGCGATTGCCCAGATCAGAAACAGCGTCGTGATGATAGGCCAAGCGCGTACCTTCGATGATTACTTTGAACAAAGTGTCGCCGAGATCGGTTTGAAAGGTCAGAATGCTCATGTCAATCTCCAGACTGAACAAAAAATCATGAAGGATCTTACCAACACCCGTGACTCGATTTCTGGTGTCAATGTGGACGAAGAAATGTCTAACATGCTCAGGTTTCAGCATGGTTACGACGCAACAGCACGCTTTATGAGTACTTGGAACGATATGCTTGACACTATCATTAAACATTTAGGAGTGTGATGTATGCAACGCATTAGCTCAAATATGACCTTGGGGGATATGGACTGGAATCTTCGCTCCCAAGAAGTCAGACTTAACCATCTCGAAACTCAAATGGGAACACAAAAGCGCATCGTGGAACTGAGGGACGACCCTTTGGCTGCTGCCGAGTCGACAAGGCTCGAGTCCTGGAAATATCGGCTTTCACGTTTTGAGAAAAACTCCACTCAGCTTCAAACAGATTTGCGTTATACTGAAAGTTCTATTCAACAGGCCCAGAACATTCTCCAAAGACTCAATGAACTCGCCGTCCAAGGGGCGAATGGAACCTACGCGCCCAGTGATCTCAAGGCGATGGGCGTGGAGGTTAATCAGCTTTTGGATCAGCTGGTTTCAATTGGAAACACCAAAGGCCCTGACGGGCAACCAATATTCGGTGGAGACCTGGTAGATGGAAACCCCTGGAGGGTTCTCAAGGGGCGAATTCCGGGTTCGGATGGCAGTGTCATCACTCAGGTGGATTACGTTGGAACAATAGGTGTGAAAAAAACAGAAATCTCGGAGAATACATTTATCCAATCCAACTTTCCTGGAAATAAAGTTTTTTGGGCCGACAATCAGAAAATCTATTCTGCCATTGACTCGCAGCATTATACGGTTCCAGCTGATACAACCATTCAAATTGATGGTAAGTCCATTCCGCTTCGAATGGGTGACAGCGTCCAAGCCGTTATCGCAAAAATCAACGATGCCCCCGTGGCTGTTAAAGCCAGTCTTGACCCTGTAACCAACGGTTTAGTTCTCGAAACGACACAACCTCATCAGCTCTTTGTCGAAGACGGTCCCGGAGGGAACGTTCTAAAAAGTTTGGGAATTGTGAGCGACCGCGCGGGAGTGAAACCTCCTCTCAATTATAATCAGGACGCTAAAATTTTCGGAGGGTCGGTTTTTGATGCCGTGATTCGGCTTCGTGACAATATGTTGACTGGCAACAATCAGTTTTTAGGTGGACAAGGTTTAGCAGGAATTCAAGCGAGCTTATCAGCTTTGCAAACAAGCCTTGCCGACCTAGGTTCCCGCGATGAGCGTCTGACAATGACGAGCAAGACCCTGAAAGAAGAGATTCCTCAGGTCGTTGAGATGAATTCAAATCTTGTCGACCTCGACATTACCGATGGCGTCACACGCTTAAAAATGCTGGAGCAAACTCACGAAGCCAGCCTCAGGGCTACGGCCATGATCTATCCCAGAACATTGATGGATTTTATCAAATGAGCAGAACGATACAAACCAAGGCATACGGACCCGTCGTCATCGATGAACTTCAATGCTTGGAATTTCCAGATGGGCTTCTCGGTTTTGAGGAATATAAAAATTTTGCACTCCTCGATGCACACAAAAAACCTTTTTTCTGGCTTCAATCACTCGACGATCCTCAGATTGCTTTTATTCTCATTAAGCCTTCCATCTTTCGAGATGATTACGATCCCGGAGTAAGCCTTGCTGATCTAGAGTCGATCCAGGTAGAGAAACTCGAAGATTGCTTAGTGTTTGCCATCGTTACCATCCCTGACTCAGGTCCGATGACGGCAAATCTGCAAGGCCCGCTCTACATCAATCGCCGCAACCGTCAAGGTAAACAATTCGTGAGTCCTTTGGATGAATTCCGAACCAAACACGACATCCTAGAAGAAATGGCATCGCGGAGGGAATGAAATGTTAATCCTTTCCCGAAAAAAAGATGATTGCGTCATGATTGGAGATCAAATCGAATTATGGGTTGTCGATATCCGCGGAGACACGGTTCGGTTGGGAATCAAGGCCCCAAAAGACGTCAAAGTTTACCGCCACGAGGTCTTTGTCGAAATCCAGAAGGCAAACAGGGCGGCTGCCATCACCAACGTTCCTGAGCTTCCTGAATTAGACACAAAACCTGAATAAAGAAGTTTAGCCTGATGTCTTTCAAAAAGCTGAGACTCTTCGGCGCTTCAAGGCGTCTTTGACGGCATTGAAACTCATCTGCTCCAATTCAAGTCGGCATGTTCGTGTTGCAACGTTTTCTGGATAGTGGGCGTCACTGCCTCGAACCAAGGGCAAGTCCAAGATCTCCAAATGACCCGCATTCTCCCGAACTTCCAGGGCATCGTATTCGTCAGGAGGAAGGTAGCCCAGCTGACTCGTAACCGATTGTGTTGGACGATCAATGTGAGCAGGGATCCAAAGTCCAGAAAACTCATGACACAATCTGCCTAGGTCCGTGAGCGAATAAGATGAGGCGGCGCCGAGCCAGTAATCCACTTCACCCATGATAAGATCATTCTCGTCCACCCAAGGTTGATCCCCCCAGCTTTCAGGTCGGTTGGGAATCTTGAGCAGGGAGGAAGCAATTTTGTCTCCAAAGGCCAAAGCAGTTTCAGCGGACTCAAAAAGGCACAAGCAGTGAAGTTCTTCTACAGTAGTGACCTCAAGTCCACAAAGAGGTAGAATATCCTCCGATTTACAAAGTTTTTCAAATGTAGGGGTGTTGAGGGCTGAATTGTGATCCGTGAGCGCGAGAATTTGAACTCCGCGCTGAGAAGCAAGGTTTACAAGAATCTTAGGGGAAAGCTCAAGGCTGGCACATGGTGAAAGACAAGTGTGGTTGTGGAAGTCTGCAAGGGAATTCATAGGCAGGATCCTTTCACTTTAAACGTCCTTATCGGCTTGGGCAAGTCACCCATCCGTATTGGCTTTTCAGGTTTTGAAAGAGTCATGAATAAGACAGAATAAAAAAGAATGGTTTGACATAAGGTGAAAAAATGATGAGTGCTTCAGGTGATCTTTTGTCTCAAGTAGTCGAGGCAACGAGCCTCCCTCGCTCCAGCGTTTTAGCGGTTCTTCAATTACTGGAAGATGGTTGTACAGTGCCCTTTATCGCAAGATATCGCAAAGAAGCCACAGGAAATTTGGACGAAGTGCAAATCTTTGCGGTTCGAGACGTTTCTGAACTTGTCGCTGAACGTGAAAAACGGCGTTCGGCTATCCTGGCTTCGTTGAAAGATAACGGTTTGTGGTCCTCTGAACTTGAAAAAACTTTTATGTCTGCAAAAACGATCGCCGAGCTCGAAGATCTTTACCTTCCATTTCGCCCCAGACGTAAAACACGGGCTTCTGTGGCACTAGAAAAAGGACTCGCCCCGCTAGCGGATAAAATTGGAAAGAACCAGGAACCCGATCTAGTTTTGCTTCAAACTTTTATTGACCGTGCTCAGGGAATAGCTGATCCGGAATCAGCCTTGCAAGGGGGAAAAGACATCCTTGCAGAACGACTAAATGAGGCACCTCAGCTCAGAAAAATGCTCAGGGAGCTTTTGGTGGGTAAAGGGGAAGTTGAAACAAAAAAGCCACGTTCGGTCTCTGAAGACAGTGAATTTAGAGATTTCTGGGGCAAGGATGAAACTCTTAAAAATATCCCCGGTCACAGGTTTCTTGCCTTGATGCGCGGAGTCAAGTTAGGAGAGGTTTCTTTGAAGCTGGACCTTGATTTTAACCTTGTTCAAGCAACCTACGCTGTTTTTCTAAACCTATCAGTGTCACAGCTTTGTCAATCTCTTCAAGAGACAATCGAAGACACCTGGAAACGTCTAACTCAGCCCTCTCTTGAAACTGAAGTTCTTAAACTTGCCAAAGCGAAGGCCGACGCCGATGCTGTGAAAATTTTTGAACGCAACCTTCGCGAACTTTTGCTCGCTCCTCCACTAGGTCAGAAAGTCGTTCTAGGTGTTGATCCAGGGCTAAGAACAGGCTGTAAGGTCGCAGTTCTCTCCGAACAGGGAAATCTTTTAGATCACAGCGTGATCTTTCCGATGCCTTCGTTCGGACGTCAAGACGAGGCTAAAAACACAATTCGCTCGCTGGTATCCAAGCACAAGGTTCAAGCCGTTGCGATTGGAAATGGAACGGGCGGACGCGAAACCTACGACTTCTTCCGTGAACTTTCATTAGGCCTGCCCCTTGTTTTAATCAGCGAGAGCGGTGCTTCGGTCTATAGTGCCTCTGAAATTGCTCGAGAAGAGTTTCCTGAGCTTGATCTGACAGTCCGAGGAGCGATTTCGATCGGCAGGCGCTTAATGGACCCTCTTTCTGAATTCGTCAAAATCGACCCAAAAGCCATAGGCGTTGGTCAGTATCAGCATGACGTCGATCAGAAACTTTTAAAAAAACACCTGGATGACGTGGTGAGCAGCTGTGTCAATCATGTGGGAGTCGACGTCAATACTGCAACCAAGTCCATCTTGACTTACGTTTCGGGCTTAAACTCCAAACTGGCGGATGCGTTTCTTGAGTATCGCAAACTCCACGGTCCTTTTCGTGCACGATCAGACTTTTTGAAAGTGAAAGGGATCAAAGAAAAGGTTTTTGAACAATCCGCTGGATTTTTACGGGTTAGAGGTGGGAATAATCCTCTGGACGCCAGTGCGGTTCATCCCGAAAGTTACGGAGTTGTGGAAAAAATTGCCAAGCACCTTGCACTCCCGATCGACCAGGTCATTGGTCACAAGCAGCTGGGAACGTTGCTTCGAAGCCAAAATAACTGGGGCATGGGCCTCCAAACGTTCGAGGACTTACTCAGAGAGTTACAAAAACCAGGCCAGGATCCGCGAAGAGAATTTGAAAACGTCGATTTCGACCCCCAAATTCGTTCTTTGGAAGACCTTAAAGAAGGACAAATCCTTAATGGTGTGGTGACGAACGTGACGGCCTTTGGTGCTTTTGTTGATGTCGGCGTTCATCAAGATGGTC
>JABEVL010000014.1 GCA_013043995.1 Spirochaetales bacterium
GTCATAGATGGTTTTAACCACATGACTTTTTCTTAGGTCGGTTTCCGGGGATAGCAACAGATTGACCATAAGTTTGATGACTTCACGGGGAGTAAAGTGTTCTCCCGCTTCTTCGTTCGATTGTTCTGCGCCGATCCTGATAAGCTCTTCAAAGACATAGCCCATTTGTAAGTTGTCGATATTTGCCGGTGAGAGATCGACTTCGTCCGAAGCAAACTTCTTGACCACATTGAACAGAAGATTTTTTTCATTCATTTTGGTCACTTGAATACCAAATTCAAGCTTTTCAAATATCTGGCGCACATTGGGCGAAAATGAATTGATGTAGCTATTCAGGTTAGGGGCAATCTGATTTGGGTCATCGAGCAATTTCTTAAATGTCAGCTTTGAAAGATTGTAGAACGGCACACCGGTAATGGTTCGTAATTGGGCACTGATGATATTTTCAGATTTACCCTTAAGTTTGTCGAATTCTACCAGAACTTTGGCTTTTGACGGTTCCAGGATACAATCGAAACGGCGTAAAATGGTTAAAGGGAGTATGACCTTACGGTATTCATTGCGTTTATAAGGACCACGGAGTAGATTGCAAATACTCCAGATAAAATTTGCCGTTTGCTGATGTGTCTGTACTGACATTGATGTTTTCCTTACTAATGGTTTTCTATCTTCTCTTCACCCCGCCATGGATTTGGTGCGATTCAATGAGCACCAATGGCGGTCTTAGGGGCGCGTTCGATTATACCATATTCTTATTATTCTTAGTTTAGCGCCGCCTTAGCGGCGTCCATCCAACTGGGCGTTATGCAGCAGACACATTTTTCCGCGGCGCGGTCTATCATCAATGGGGAGACGGTGATCCGTGCTGAGTGGAAGGAAAGCTACCTTGAAAGCAAAGCGGCGATAGCTCGCGGCGTCAAATAGTTTTTGGAAATTGGTCGTCGCAATGAACATGCCCTGGAAATCACTTTCTGAAATCATTTCACAGAACTGTAGTCAACGCCGTGCAAAACTCGTCCCGATCTTGTGATTTCTGAGAAATCGAGGCCAGCATTTCTGAAAGTCCTTTTAGTTTCACTATCCAGGCCTGACGAAAATCGGGGGGTGACACGGCTTCAGCGTCGCACCCCCAACGGAGGCATTCGGAGACCGCCTCGTAATAAGCGTCAGTCATGAACGTGATTTCTATTTCGCCGTCAGAGTCTTTCCGTTCAAACCACGGATCGTTCGGCTGCCGTAATTGAGAATCAAATCGTTCGCGAGCGTACCGGAGGGCACTTCCACGGTAGCGGATGGTTAGTTTCTCAGCAGGATGAACATTTTCGGGGTCGAATACCATCGATGCTCCCCAGTTGAGTTCAATACGCTTACGCAGAACTTGCAGTTCCGTCCCAGACCGGCGCGAGGACGGCGTATCGGTTGCACGCAAGCTCTTGACTCTGCTGAGGTTGTACTGAAGGATCATGGACCGCCGTTGGGCAAGGAGATGCCACGCTCCATCGACATTCACAAGGAACAAAGGTTCCACCTCGAGTGGTGCACGCTCCTCACCCTCGGGTTCAACAAACAGGCAGGTTTCCTGATGAATCGCATTGAGGAATTCGTTCAGATAGTTCCGATCAAAGCGCCAAGCGAAAGTCGATTTGTAAATGATACGCTCCAGGGTCTTCGAAGGTACTTCGGAAAACTTGCGGAGTTGCTCCTCAAGCGAGATTGCCGGGAAAGGGACAAGGGAGGACCTGTCGTTCAGCGCATGGAGTAGCGGAAGAAAGTTTGACATGTTGGTGTCGGAAAAACCAGAACTTTCTTCCAGGCTGATCGCCAGTTTGTACTGCCCTTCTTCTGATGTGAGTGCTTGTCTGGTATTCAAAACCGGAAGCAGATCCTCCCGAAGCAGGCGGAGATGATTGTAAAATGTCCGGTCACTGCGAGCAGGTTTCTCGCTCGTGCTTTCGCGGAATCTCTCTCTCCAGTCATCGTAAGAAAAGCCCTTTCGCTCCAGAAGCCTTTCCAGCATCCAGATCAAAGACTTCACAACCGCATAATCTTCTGCCACCTAAATCTCCTTCGCCTCAATATGAAAGGACTTACCTCAATGAGCTTGATCTGCAGAAGTTTTCTCAAGCTCCCGGATCACCTGATCCAAATCGCCAACATGAAATAGAATAACTCGAATCCAGGCAGTACTCAACATATTCTTTGGCTGGCGGACCAGCGGATGCTGTTTAAGCGTAGCGAGAATTCTGTAGTCGAGGTGCAAGAACCGAAACTCAACATCTTCATAGGATCATCTGTCAGGGGTCCTTGGCCTTTGAAAAAAGAAAAACCAGACACGAGACACTGCGGAGTTCAGGTGGGTCGGCTTGGATTTGCTGGAAAACCTTCTTGGCTGAGCTTACAAGAAGCTTGAGTGTCCTGCATTGCCCCCGCCTTTTTTTGAATTTTACGTCAGGCGCTGTAACAACCCTTCAGCCATTGACCTGGAGGGTTCCCGCCGCGGTCAAAGTTTCAACAACCAGCCCAAAGGGGACCCGCTGAATCGACAGTGCAGCTCACAGGCGATATTTTTGCTCCGAGGTGAAGAGGTCAATGCCATCCTCGAATTGGATCGCTGACATAAAGGTGAACAAGCTCCTGACTCTTTCATGGCGCGGGTAAGCCGCTGGCAAATCGGCCTTGGTATGAACGATTCAGAAGGAACTGATAACAAGCCTAGCCCTTCAGCTGCAGCGACGTTGCGAGCAGTGAACCCTGCCCGAATATGAGTTGTCCAAAATGGCCTCTTAAAAGGCATAGCCTCTAACGCTCTTTTTCAAACACCTGACGTTTTTATTTGTTTGAAAGGATGGTCTTGTGTCCAAAGAATGCATTCGTATTTTTACGCCTTTGCATAGAGGACACGACCAGCCCAGGCGAGTTTTGCTTCTTTCCCGATTTTCGCAGAATATATCGCAAGATCACCATCGAGTTCGATGACCTTGCCCTCAGCCTGGAAACCCGCGGAAATTCGCCGCAATATGCCCGGCGGGTTCATGGGTTGCTGCGGCGTCGGCGGGATAGACTGGTCCCAGCGGGTACTTTCGGGCTGGCCTGCTACGGGCTTCCCGCAGTTCGGGAAGCCCGTAGCATCAATAGAAGTAAAGGTTGTCGACGTAGAAGCGGGTCGGGTTGCTGAGTGTGCTTGTCGGGCCATAGCTGACGAGCTGGATTTGTTCCAGGTCATTCCGTGCGACGGGCCCAGCGGGGCTACCTCTAATCCAAAGAATATGCGGACAACTCTTTACTGATAAAATATCTACCCAATGTCATCGTTTTGGAAATCAGCCAGGGCTTCGTTGAGAATCTGAAGAAAGGTCTTGCCATTTTTGGTAGGTTCTGGCACAAAAAACGGCCTTTGCTCAATCGGCTTGGTTATGTCCAAAGGTTCGATTCGAATGATTCGGCTGATGCTGGAAATTCGGCTGATTGAATAATGGTTCATCGAGGGTCTAACGAACTTTGTGTAAATGGGCTAATCTTGCAAAGGAGGCAAGCTTGGCCATATCGAAAGAAGTGCTCGATGAGCTACTGAAGAGTTA
>JABEVL010000123.1 GCA_013043995.1 Spirochaetales bacterium
GGGCGTTCCGTGGGCTCAAAGCTCAAAAGGCACGTTGCGGTTGAAAAACAGGCCGGCAAAGCACTGCGGCGGTCGAGTTCGTCTCGGTATTCTTGAGAGCTGGAAAATTCCATCTTTCCTTTCTAAAAGAAATTAAAAAAAAGGTAAAGAAGGCCAGGGGGAGAATGCCGAAAGGATAAGCATGGCCGGCAACTTCATTTCAAGAACAGATTTCTTTCTTTTGGCGCTCTGTCTGGGACTACTGGCTGGAGTTTTCTTTTTGACCCTGGGTGTCTTTCGCCTGCGCGGCCGTTTAAACCAACTCCAAAACGAATTTCAGGACCGTCTTCAAAGGAGTCTCGGGCAGAGCCGGTCGGTTTTGCTGGGGCAGGTGGCCGAACATTTTGCGCCCATCCTCGAGGGGTTCCCGTTCAATCCCAAGGACGCCCGCTTTTTAGGCCAACCCGTTGATTACCTCGTTTTTGACGGACTGAGCGACGACTCTCAGCAAGTCCAAATCGTCTTTTGCGAGATCAAGACGGGAAGCGCTGGGCTATCTGCCCGCGAAAAAGCCCTGAAGGCCGCCGTCGATGCCCATCGTGTCAGCTACAGGCTCTTTCGGATCGACACACAGGGCAAACTCCACGACGAAACCCCTGCTTCTTCGGCTCATCATAAAGTCTAAAGACTGATCGTGACCCACAGAGGTAAATGGTCAGACCCACCCTTACGGTCCTTCAAAGACCAGGCACGGGGAGTCCCCTGGGCGTTGAGGAGCGTCTTGTTCCCCCAGGGAACAGCCGTCACGCTGCGCGACGCCCGACCCAAGCTCGCTGCTGCGGCAAAGACGTGGTCCAAGCGCGACCATTTTCCGTCGTAGTAGTAGGTCCCCGGGATCGTGCTTCCGCCCTGCCAAGCGTCGTACCAGCCCTGCCCGGAACGCGCCGCCGCCGAGGCCTCGGTCCACACGTCCAGCCAATCGGCGCCGGGAGGCGAGACTTTCGTTTGGGCTGGGCGCAGGCAAGGTTGCTCCAGTTCGCTGGAAAGCTTGACGTCGGCGTTGAAATCACCCACCGCCACGACCAGGGGAAAGCTCGGATCACCCAGGTGGGCTTCAAGACGGCGGTTAAGCACAAAGGCGGCGTTTGCCCTGCTGCGTTCGGTGAGTTGGGGGTCGGGCTGACGGCTCTTCCAGTGGTTGACCAGAACGACCAGCACCCCCGCGCTGGTCTGAACCTCGGCTTCCAGCACGGCGCGGGAAGGTTCGCCGTCTTCGCCCTGTCTCGGATAAAAAACCCCCGTCCGAACGAAAGGAAAACGGGACAAAAGAGCCACCCGCACCGAAGTGCCGCTGTCGGGAGGCATGACAAAGTACCTGTAACCCAGGCCATCGAGAAAACGCTCCCTCAAAACCCGGAGGGTGTTTTCATTTTCAATTTCTTCGAGGGCGACAAGGTCGGCCCCACCGTCCGGCAGGGCCCTTAAAACGTCGCCGATGCGCTGGCAGCGCTCCCAAAACGCGCTCGTGTTCCAAGAAGCACCAGGAACGAATTCGGGGTATTCGTGACCGTCGCTTTGATCGTCAAAAAGATTTTCCACGTTCCAAGCCAGCAAACGGACACTCCCGTCCGGCCAGGGGGAGACGGCGCAGGAGCAGGCGCTTCCCAGCCAGAAAAAGGACAGAAAAAAACCCCAGAGACAGTTTTTCAAAGGTCCTCCTTGCTCCCGGCACGCGGGGCTTTTACAAAGAAGACAAGATGCGTTGGGTTTGCGCTTCAGGAGAGTCTGAGGAAGGAGAAAATGAGGCTCCCGTGATGAGACGGAAGGCCTCTTTATAGCGATCCAAGGTGGTTTCCCAAACGGCATCGGGGATAGGAGGCGGGGCGCCTTCCCCGGAAAAGCCCTGTTCCAACAACCAGGCCCTTAGGTACTCCTTGTCCAGCTTGCGCGGCTCTCGGCCTTCGCCAAAGGCCGATTGATAATCGTCAGCGTACCAAAATCGGCTGCAGTCGGGCGTATGAAGTTCGTCAACGAGCACGAGGCGTCCGTCCACAAGGCCAAATTCGTACTTGGCGTCGACCAGGATCAGTCCCCTTTCGGCCAGAACCTTTCGACCCCGCTCGAAAACTGCCAGGGCCGTAGAAACGACCTGCTGCCATAGTTCCTTGGGCACGAGCCCTCGGTCCACGATCTGCGCGTGGGAAATCGGCTCGTCGTGTTCGCCCTGCGCCGCTTTGGTCGAAGGCGTCACCCGTGGTTCTGGAAGCTTCTGGTGGGGCTTCCAGTTTTGTGTCCGATCTAGGTCTTCCAGTCCCGGCGTCAGCACGCCCTTGGACCAATCCCGCCAGGCGGAACCCGTCAAGTAGCCCCGAACGATGACTTCCACGGGCAAAACCTGAGCTTTTCGGGCCCTGATGGCGCGGGAAGAAATTTCTGCGAGCAAGTGATTGGGAACAAGATCTGCGGTCTGGCGGAACCAATAAAGTGAAATCTGATTTAAAAGTTCGCCCTTGCCGGGAAGAACTCCCAGGCTCCTGTCAAAAGCCGAAACGCGGTCGGTTGTGACCATGACCAGGCTGGACCCGGTGTCCAGAACGTCACGGACCTTCCCCCTGTAAAGGCTGACTCCAGGAGGCAGGCGTGCTGAGTCGATCCCGCCAAAACCCCGGTTCGCGTCCAACTCTAAACCCCCAGTTCGTCGCGGCGCGTGATGACGCGGGACAAAAGACCGTACTGCTGGGCCTCTTCGGAATTCATCCAGAAATCGCGGTCGGTGTCTTTTTCCACCCGTGCGAGGCTCTGGCCTGTTTCTTGGGCGATGAGGTTGTTGATCCTCACCCTGAGTTTTTCAATTTCCTGGGCGTGAATCTCAATCTCGGTTGCCACACCGCGAACCCCAGAAAGAGGTTGGTGGATCAGGTAGTGAGAATTCGGCAGTCCCACACGGCGCTCTTTGGGAGCCGCCAGGAGTACCAGGGCACCGGCTGAGGCGACGAGCCCCATACCGACGATCCACACGGGAGCCTTCACAAATCGGATCATATCAAAAATGGCGTAGCCGGCGTCAGCGTCCCCGCCAGGGGAATCGATAAAAAGCTTGATCGGGTCGCTGGATTCCGCCTCAAGGACCAGAAGCTGGCGAACGATACGTTCGGCAAGACTTTTGTCGATTTCGCCCGAAAGAAGCAGCGTTCGGGTCTTGAGGAATTTTTCAGACCATTCAGGGGCAGGTTTGGCTGCATCTTTTTTCTTGTCATCATCTTCTTCATCTTCATAACGAAAGGGCATGCTCGATCCTCGGGAAAAAGGGTTTACAGACCCGCCAAGGGGCCTGACTATTTTCTTGCCATCCTACAGAAATACCTCTATACTGAAGAGGCCTTTTACGGACAAGGGTAACGTTTTTTCATACCAAGGTAAAGTACAACCATGCCCCGACCCACCCCATCCACAGAAATCCTGAACCTCTTTCACTCCTTGGATTCCCAGGACGACTGGCACCGGCAACGGTCCGTCGTCGTCAACTGGCTGGGGAGCTGGACCGGCGTCGAAGAAGCCCTGTTTTTCGACGTCAGAAGGTCCGACGAAGGTTTTAGCCCCGAGGATTTTCTTTTTTCCCCTTACTTCCACCAAACCATCACCCCCCTGGGTCCCAAACTCGGCTACGCCGAAACGCACCCTGAGTGGAAAAAGGGAAGCCTTTACTATCCCCTCCCGCCCTTCAGAGGGCGTTCACCCGGCGTTCTTCTGATCCGATGTGCGCATCCTGCGAGGCTGTACCAAGAACGCCGGGCCGACCTTGCCCTCCTTTCCAGCAAAATCCGAGATCTGCTCGCTTTGGACGAAGCAGCTTCCCACCCTGTTTTTCCCAAGAGTCATCAACCATCTTTTACGGAACACGAGGCCCCAACCCAGGGCCCGGGCCTAGAAACCCCGCATCTCCCTGTCTACCTTGCCGATGATTCGGGCAGTCTTGTGGACTTCAACTCGGCCTTCGGTTTGCTTTTCGGGTACGCCAGCGTTGCGGAAATTCAGGCCAGAGACACGCCTTTTTTTCACCCCGTCGACCGCACCCGTGAACTCCAGGAGCTGCGTAAAACGAACCACGTGAACGGTTACCCCCTTTCGGTCCAGCACGCATCGGGTCATTTCCTGAAGGTCAGGGACTACGCCGTGCGCCAAAATGGCCAGATCCGAGGCATCTTTTTTGACGTGACCAAGGATGACGAGGAAAAAGCCCAGATGCGCGAGGCGCTGCGCCTTCAAGAACACCTCAATAACGCTTTTTTGACGGCCACCCTCACCCTTGAAAAAACTCAGACCACTTCGATTCGGGCCCTAGCGCGCCTGGCCGAGTACCGCGACCACGAAACGGGCTGGCACCTGGAAAGAATCTCGGAGTACTCAAGGATCCTCGCCACTGAAATTCTCAAGGTCCAACCCCTATCGTTCCAGATTTCTGAAACCTACGTCCAGGACCTTACCCTGTCGAGCCTGCTGCACGACATCGGCAAGGTGGGGATTCCCGACGCCATTCTGAGAAAGAAAGGGCCTCTTTCTGACGAAGAGTGGACGGTGATGAAAAAGCACACGGAGTGGGGCTGGGAGATCCTGAACCAGGCCGACAAGGAACTCGGCCAGCAGTCTTTTCTGACGATGGCCGGCCAAATTGCGCTCAGCCACCACGAGAGGTGGGACGGGACGGGTTACCCGCGGGGGCTCCGCGGGGAAGAGATCCCGTTGAGTGCCCGGATCGAAGCTATCGCCGACGTCTACGACGCCTTGACCTCGGCCCGGCCTTACAAGGAAGCTTGGTCGCACGAGGACTCTGTCGACACCATCGTCAAACTCAAAGGAATTCAATTTGACCCCGTCCTGGTGGACATCTTCTGGTCAGTTCAGGAAAATTTCAGGCAGGTCAAGCAGAGGTTCGCCCAAAACCTCGCCCAAACCGCCGATTTCGAGGCCGCACCTTGAACATTCCCTCAAAAAAGCGCATAAACCTGCCATGAAATCCCTCAAACTTGGCGTCTTTTTTTGAAAGCCGGCTTTTGTGCCGTTGTTGGCCGACCGTCCAGCGGAAAATCCACCCTGCTCAACTCGGTGTGCGGCCAAAAGGTCAGCATCGTTTCCCAGGTTCCCCAAACCACCCGCAACCAGATCAGGGGGATTTTCAACAAGCCGGATTCTGGTCAGATCGTCTTCCTCGACACCCCGGGGTTTCATCTTTCAGAACGCAAATTCAACCTTGAAATGATGGGTAACGTGGCCCGGTCGCTGGACGGGTCCGACGTCGTGCTCTACCTTGTGGACGCCTCCAGGGACGGCGGTCCCGAAGAAGCGGGTTTGCAGCAAAAACTCTCAGCGGTGAGAGTGCCTATCGTGTGCGCCTTGAACAAGATCGACCTAGGAAAGAGCAAAACGGCGGAGCTGGAAGCTCAGATCCGGACGGCTTTGCCCACCCTGAACTCCTTCCACGCCGTCAGCGCCCTCACCAGGGACGGCCTCGACGGCCTGATCGACGCGGTTTTCGCTTGCCTTCCCGAGTGCGAACCCTTTTACCCGCCAGACTTTTACACGGATCAGGAACCGCACTTCCGAATCGCTGAAATCGTGCGCGAGGCCGCCATCCAGCGCGTTGGCGACGAGATTCCCCACGCCCTCTACGTGGAGGTCGCCGACCTCGAAACACGTGAAAACGGGACCCGTCTCTGGATCCGCGCTTTTTTGACCGTCGAAAGGGAAAGCCAGGTCGGCATCGTCGTTGGTCAGGGCGGCGCCAAGATCAAGGAGATCCGGGTCGCCTCTCAAAAGGAACTGGGAAAGATCTTTTCCCAGCGTATCGAGTTGGATCTGCGCGTCAAGGTGAACGCCAAATGGCGGACCAAGGACCAGCTGATTCAAGGACTTTTGGGCGCTTCCAAAACCGAAGGATGACCACCAGGGGAAGGATGTTGGAGTGCCCTTTCGTAGGTCAGAAGCAGGTCCACCATGCGGCCATAGCTACGAACGCCGTCCTTTTGCCCCTGCGTTTTCAGGTAGGAGTCGTTGACGGCCTGAGCCGCATTTTGCACGGGGCCAGCAAATCTTCTCCAATAAAGAACATACGCGTTCCAGTCACGAACAACCTGGGGGCTGAGACGCTTGATTGAAGCCTTTTGGGCTTTCAGCCCGGCGGGACCAGACTGTCCCAGAGCCTGTTCAGTGTACATCAGCCCCATGAGGTCAGCCGCGTACTCAAGGTCGGCCTTCCCGCTTTGTGACAGAACAAGAAAAGCCAGAAAGTTAGCCTCGTCCTCCCGGGCCCAACCGCGTTCGTGCGACATCTCGTGGGCGGCGTCAAAGGCGAGGCTGGGCCCTCCGGGGCCCGGGTTGACCAGGGGTTCGCCCGTGAAGGGGATGAAAATCCCGCCGATGCCGAGGCTTGAAAAAAAATCGGGGAACCATGGACAAAAAACTAAGAAACTAAAAACCAAAAAAATAATCAACTAGTGGAAAAAAGCATGCATAGTTGATACAAGGATTTGGCAAATCAACAAGCGCGCAAATTCTTCGACAAAAGAGACAGAAATTGATGTGCACCAGGCAAAACACACGCTGTTTTGGATACGAACGTGGAGCCACAGGCCGTTCACCCTGTGGCAAAAAA
>JABEVL010000124.1 GCA_013043995.1 Spirochaetales bacterium
GATGAAAACATGGCGAAGGTTCTTCAAAGTCACCATTGCAACTGTAGGTTTCCTGACGGGCTTTTGGATTTTGACGGCCTGTCAGCCTCCGAGCCGCCCCTTGCCAGCCGAGGAAATCCTCAGAAATTGGGCTCTGGGTACCCCGCAACAGCGGATTCTTGCCGATCTTGAACGTTACAATGTCGTGGGCGAGGGGCGTGCTGGGGCGGTGGATCTTTTCCAAAACCGCGCTGTTCTCTCGGTTCCTAAAGGACAACTGAACCGGATGACGGATTTTTCAACCCCGGCGGTCGATCTTCGCAACGCCTGGCTTGAGATCACCTTTGAAAACGGCGTTTTGGCCAGCGTGAGCCTGAGTTTTAATTCGAATGAGGCAAAACTGGAGGCCTTAAAAAAGGACGTTCTGCCCCAAGTCGCAGGCTTTAAGGTGATCCGTCCCGATCTTTTGTGGTTGAGTGCCAACGGGGACAGGTTTGTCTACTTCGGCAGTTTTGCCCACGGCTGGCGCTACAGAAGTTCTTTTGTGACTCCCCCTCACCTGCGCAAGGCTTCAGGTGTTGCGCCTTGACCCCCCTTGCCGGAAGGGGCGAAAGGTGTTATTCTCGTTTTCGTAGCTAGGGGTCCTGCCGAGGCGTTGTCCGGGCGGGTGAGATACACCCTTTGAACCTGATGCGGGTAATGCCGCCGTAGGGAAGCTCCCCGTCTAGCTGACTGTTTTTGTCCGTTCACCCTGGCCCCGAGGGGGCTATGAAAACCAAACTGAACTATGAAGTCGGCGAGCTTGAGGCGGAGTCGACACGACCGTTTCCCGAGTCAACAAAAGTCTACGCTACGGGGTCACGCAGCGACCTCAGGGTGCCTTTTCGGCGAATTCGCCTTGACCCGACACCTGCGGCTTTCGGCGCCCAGGCTAATCTTCCCGTCACCGTCTACGATACTTCCGGGCCCTACACGGATCCAGGGTTCACGCCCGATCTGGTGCGCGGTTTGCCGCACTTGCGTTCCGCCTGGATCCGCGAAAGGGGCGACACAGAGGTTCATCAGGGTTCTCTGCGTGCCAAAGAGGGGGGGAATGTCACCCAACTGCACTACGCCCGCCAGGGAATCGTGACTCCCGAAATGGAGTTCGCGGCGATTCGCGAGGGTCGGTCTCCCGAGTTTGTGCGCCAGGAAATTGCTTCGGGCAGGGCGATCCTCCCGGCTAACGTCAACCACCCCGAGCTGGAGCCGATGATTATCGGGCGGAATTTTTTGGTCAAGATCAACGGCAATATCGGCAATTCCGCCGTGAGGTCTTCGATCAGCGAAGAAGTCGGCAAGATGGTCTGGGCCGCCCGTTGGGGTGCGGATACGATCATGGACCTTTCGACGGGCAACAGAATTTCAGAAACAAGGGAAGGAATTTTAAGAAACTGTCCGGTGCCGCTGGGAACCGTGCCTATGTATCAGGCTTTGGAAAAGTTCAACGGCAACGTCTGCAAGTTGTCCTGGGAAGTCTTTAAAGAAACGCTGATCGAGCAGGCCGAGCAGGGCGTCGACTACTTTACCATCCACGCGGGGGTTCGCCTGAGCTTTATCCCTCTGGTGGGCAAGCGGGTCACGGGGATCGTTTCGCGGGGAGGGGCCATTCTCGCCAAGTGGTGCTTGATCCACCACCAGGAGAATTTCCTTTACACGCATTTTGAAGACATCTGTCAAATCCTGAAAGCCTACGACGTGGCCTTTTCCTTGGGGGATGGGCTGAGGCCGGGCTCGATCGCCGACGCCAACGACGAGGCGCAGTTCGCCGAGTTAAGGACCCTGGGAGAACTGACGGAGGTGGCCTGGAAACACGATGTTCAGGTGATGATCGAAGGGCCTGGCCACGTTCCTATGCACAAAATCAAAGAGAATATGGACCTTCAGCTTGAACTCTGCCACGAGGCTCCCTTTTACACCCTGGGACCGCTGACCACCGACCTGGCTCCTGGTTACGACCACATCACCAGCGCCATCGGGGCGGCGATGATCGGCTGGTACGGAACCGCGATGCTGTGCTACGTCACCCCCAAGGAGCACCTGGGTTTGCCCAACAAAAAGGACGTCAAGGACGGGATCATCGCTTACAAGATCGCCGCGCACGCCGCCGATCTGGCCAAGGGATTGCCGGGGGTTCAGCAGAGGGACGACGCCCTGTCCAAGGCCCGTTTTGAGTTCCGTTGGAACGACCAGTTCAACTTGAGTTTTGACCCGGATACAGCCCGGGCTTTTCACGACGACACCCTGCCCCAGGAGGGTGCCAAAATCGCCCACTTCTGCTCGATGTGCGGCCCCCATTTCTGTTCGATGAAAATCTCGCAAGACCTGAAAGAATACTCCCTGGTCCGTGGACTGGAACCCGAGGAGGCCCTGAAGGTCGGTTTGTCCGAAAAAGCCGCCGAGTTTCAGCGTTCGCTCGAAACTTCAGGCTCATGAGCGGTTTGCTGGACCGTTTAACGAGCTTAGAGGTTTTTCGGCGTCTTCCTCCCGAGGTTTTTGGACAACTGGCTCACGAGATCCGTCAAGAGCTGCTGAGGTGTGTGAATTGGAGCGGTGGACACCTGGCGTCTAACCTGGGGGCTGTCGAGCTTTCGATGGCCCTGCATTGGGTTTTTGACTCGCCCCGAGACCGTATTTTTTTCGATACGGGGCACCAGGCTTACGTCCACAAGATCCTGACGGGGCGCAGGTCACGCTTGGCGGGTATTCGTCAAAAAGGCGGACTGGCGCCCTTTCCCCACCCCGATGAAAGTCCCCACGATCCGTTTGGTCCGGGTCACGGGGGAACCGCGCTCAGCACGGCAATGGGGTGCGCTTGGGCGAACAGGCTTTCAGGAAACGTCCACAGGGTGATTGCGGTTCTGGGCGACGCGGCGTTGAGTTCGGGGATGACGCTGGAGGCTCTCAACCACCTGGCTGACTGCGAGCTGGACGTTCTGATCGTCCTGAACGACAATGGGCGTTCCATTTCACCGACGGTGGGCGGCCTTGAGTTTTGGAAACCTGCGCTCGCACGGTTCTCAGTTTTACCCGAAGTTGTGGATGGTCACGATACCGAAGCGCTTGTGCAAGCCCTGACGGCATTTGCCGCCTTGAGGGGACCTCGTTTGGTTATTGTCAAAACGATCAAGGGACGAGGTTATCCGCCTGCCGAAAAAGACCCTCTGGCTTACCACAGTGTTTTGCCGGGATTCCTGCATGAAGCGTTTCCGAATGCACGCCCGAGTTTTACCCAGGTTTTCGGCAACTGGGTATGCCGTGCGGCCGAATCTTCACCGCACGTCACGGCGCTGAGTCCCGCGATGAGCGAAGGGTCGGGCCTTCGCAAGTTTGCTCAGCTTTATCCTGAACGTTTTTTTGACACGGGCATGGCCGAACAGCACGCCCTGGGGATGGCTGCAGGCCTGGCCGCCGCCGGCTGGCGGCCCATCGTGGCGATCTATTCGACCTTTCTGCAGCGGGCCTGGGACCAGCTCGTCCACGACATCGTTTTGCCCAGGCTCCCTGTCGTCTTGGCGGTGGACCGCGCCGGGATCGTCGGCTCCGATGGGCCCACGCATGCAGGAATTTTTGATTGGGGAGCCCTCGTGCCAGGTTTGACGGTGATGGTTCCCGCC